>NZ_JBGFFG010000419.1:0-2868 GCF_056175765.1 Pseudoxanthomonas sp. LjRoot204_2
GCAGTCCCCAGGCGCAGTCCCCAGGCGGAATTCGACGGCAAGGCATTCGCCGCCGGCTTGAGCACGGCACCCGGCGTGTACCGCATGTACGCGGCCGACGATACGCTGCTCTACGTCGGCAAGGCCGGCGCGCTGCGCAAGCGCGTGGCCAGCTATTTCAGCAACTCGCCCAAGTCGCCGCGGACCTTGTCCATGCTGACCCAGGTCGCGCGCATGGACGTGACGGTCACGCGCACAGAAGCGGAGGCGCTGCTGCTGGAGAACCAGCTGATCAAGTCGCTGACGCCGCGCTACAACGTGCTGCTGCGCGACGACAAGAGCTATCCGTACGTGCTGCTTACGCGCGAGGCGTGGCCGCGCATTGCATTCCATCGTGGCGCGCGCGCAGTGCCCGGGCGCTACTTCGGTCCGTATCCCAGCGCCGGCGCGGTTCGCGAAACCCTGAACCTGATGCAGAAGCTGTTCCGCATCCGCAATTGCGAGGACAGCGTCTTCCGCAACCGGTCGCGGCCTTGCCTGCAGTACCAGATCGGCCGCTGCAGCGCGCCGTGCGTCGGACTGGTGGAGGAGGCGGACTACGCGGAAGCGGCGCGGCGCGCGACGTTGTTCCTCGACGGCCGCAGCGACGAACTGACGCGCGAACTGGGCAGCGCGATGGAGCAGGCCAGCGCGAACCTGGAGTTCGAGCAGGCGGCGCGGCTGCGCGATCTGGTGGCTTCGATCCGCACGCTGCAGGCGCGCCAGTACGTGGACGGACACGCCGCCGACCTCGACGTGCTGGCCTGTGCAATGCAGGGCAGCCAGGCGTGCGTGCTGTTGCTGGCCTTCCGCGATGGTCGCAACCTCGGCACGCGCACGTTCTTCCCGAAAACCAACGGCGAGGACTCCGCCGCCGAAGTGCTGGGTGCCTTCGTGTCGCAGTACTACGCCGAGCAGCCGGCACCGCAGGAGATCGTGCTGGACCGCGAGATCGCCGAGGCGGAGCTGATCGAACATGCGCTGGCGGCCGCGGCCGGTCGCAAGGTGCAGCTGAAGTGGAACGTCCGCAGCGAACGCGCGGGCTACCTGGACCTGGCGCGGCGCAATGCGGAGATCGCGCTGGTGACCGAACTCGGCAGCCGGAACGCGCAGACCGCACGCAGCGAGGCGCTGAAGGAACTGCTGGGACTGCCCGAGGTCGCCAAACGCATCGAGTGCTTCGACATCAGCCACACCATGGGCGAAGCAACGGTCGCGTCCTGCGTCGTGTTCGACGCCGCCGGCGCGGTACGTTCGCAGTACCGTCGCTACAACATCTCCGGGATCACGCCCGGCGACGATTTCGCCGCCATGCACCAGGCCATCGAGCGGCGCTTCCGGCGCGCGGTGGAAGAAGGCGGCGTGCTGCCGGACGTGCTGCTGATCGACGGTGGCGCGGGACAACTCGCGCAGGCGCAGTCCGCGCTCGCGGACCTGGGCGTGGATGGCGTCACGCTCGTCGGTGTGGCCAAGGGAGTCGAACGGCGTGCGGGGCACGAGGCGCTGGTCCTGCCCGATGGCCGCGAATTGCGGCCGGGTGCCGCGTCGCCGGCCCTGCAGCTGATCCAGCAGGTGCGCGACGAGGCGCACCGGTTCGCCATCACCGGGCATCGTGGCAAGCGGCAGAAGGCGCGCATGACCAGCAAGCTGGAGGACATTCCCGGCATCGGTCCGCGCCGGCGCGCGAGCCTGCTCAAGCACTTCGGCGGGCTGGCCGGGCTGAAGGCCGCCGGTGCCGACGAGATCGCCCGCGTCGACGGGGTGAACGCCGCACTGGCCGAGCGAATCTACGCTAACCTGCACGGGCTGCCGTCCCCCGAGGCAGGAAACGAGTAAGCCTGCGATGAAGTTGACTGTTCCCACCTGGCTCACGTTGCTGCGGATCGTGCTGATCCCCGTGCTCGTGCTGGTGTTCTACCTGCCGTACTCGTGGACCAACTTCGCAGCGGCCTTCATCTTCGTGCTCGCGGCGGTCACCGACTGGCTGGATGGCTGGATCGCCCGGCGTTACCACCTGTATTCCGCCTTCGGTGCCTTCCTGGACCCGGTGGCCGACAAGCTGATGGTGGCGGTGTCGCTGTTCCTGATCGTGCAGGACACCCCGACCATGTGGATGGCCATCTGGGCCGCGGTCATCGTGGGTCGGGAGATCGCGGTGTCCGCGTTGCGCGAATGGATGGCGGAACTGGGCCAGCGCGCCACGGTGAAGGTCGCCGCGCTGGGCAAGATCAAGACCATCGTGCAGATGGTGGCATTGTCCTGCCTGCTGTACGCCTCGACGCCGGGCAAGCAGGTGCTGGCCGACATCTGGATGGGGCGCTGGGTGTTCCTGCTGGGCGACTGGCTGCTGGCCATCGCTGCGTTGCTCACGCTGTGGTCGGGCATCCAGTACCTGATTGCGGCATGGCCGATCCTTCGCGACGGCGACAGGAAGCCTGTTGACATGCCGGAACAAGACGCTACAATTTCATCTCTCTCGACGCGGGAATAGCTCAGTTGGTAGAGCACGACCTTGCCAAGGTCGGGGTCGAGGGTTCGAGTCCCTTTTCCCGCTCCAGTTTTTCGTCCTGAGAGGGACGGTCCACAAAACCCCGTTCGCGGGGTTTTGTGTTGTAGGGCGCCTTGAAAAGGTGCCTTGATTGCGCCAGTCTGGCGCGGTCGCCATCGGCCTGGTGGCAGAGTGGTCATGCAGCGGACTGCAAATCCGCGTACGCCGGTTCAATTCCGACCCAGGCCTCCAAACCAGAAGGACCGCGATGGTCTTTCGATGCGGGAATAGCTCAGTTGGTAGAGCACGACCTTGCCAAGGTCGGGGTCGAGGGTTCGAGTCCCTTTTCCCGCTCCAGTTTT
>NZ_JBGFFG010000420.1:0-2867 GCF_056175765.1 Pseudoxanthomonas sp. LjRoot204_2
GGGCGATGTCGCTATCCCCCGAACTCTCTAGGAGAGGGCCATGCCCGCGATGCTCGTGAACCGGATTCATGATAAGCATCGCGGGCATGGCCCGCTCCTAGAGAGTTCGGGGGATTGCGACATCGCCCGCCGTCACGCGTGCCGGAGCATGGCGAAAATTTCGCCATCCATCTTGACAGGCCCGTCGTGCAAGGCCGTCGCGCGGTTATCCACAGTTTCGTGCACGCGTCATCCACACCCGCTGTGGAGAACCCCGCGACCGGCGATGGACGTTCCCGGCCCTGAAAGCATCACGCCACCCGAAGGTGGCGTGATGGAACGCGTCGGGATGCGTCGAGTGCTTACTTGACGGGCTTGCCCGCCGGTGCGCTGGACGGCGCGGTCAGGCCACGCTTCTCCAGCAGCGGCTCGATCTTCGGATCGTGGCCGGCGAAGTCGCGGAACAGCTTCATCGCATCCTGGCTGCCGCCCTGCGACAGCAGGGTCTTGCGGAAGTGGTCGCCGTTCTCGCGCTTCAGGCCGCCGTTGTTCTTGAACCATTCCACGCTGTTGGCGTCCAGCACTTCCGACCAGATGTAGGCGTAGTAGCCGGCCGAGTAGCCGCCCATGATGTGGCTGAAGTAGGGCGTCTTGTAGCGCGGCGGCACCGGCTTGTAGTTGATGCCGTCCGCGGCCAACGCATCGGCTTCGAACTTCATCACGCCAGCCGCATCCGGTACCTGGTCGGCGGTGATCTGGTGCCAGCGCTGGTCGAGCATCGCGGCGCCCAGATACTCGGTCGTCGCGAAGCCCTGGTTGAATTTGGACGCTGCGATCACTTTGTCCAGCAGCGCCTGCGGCATCGCTTCGCCGGTCTTGTGGTGCTTGGCGTAGTTCGCCAGGATCGACGGCCAGTCGGCCCACATCTCGTTGACCTGCGACGGGTACTCGACGAAATCGCGCGGCACGCTGGTGCCGCTGAAGTACGGGTACTTCACGTCGGAGAACATGCCGTGCAGCGCATGGCCGAACTCGTGGAACGTGGTGGTCACTTCATCCCACGTCATAAGCGTGGGTTCGCCGGCCGGTGGCTTGGGCACGTTCAGGTGGTTGGCGACCACCGGCTGGTCGCCGGTCAGGCCGGACTGCGACACGTACGAGTTCATCCATGCGCCGCCGCGCTTGGAGTCGCGCGCATACGGGTCGAAGATGAAGATCGCCAGCTGCGACCCGTCGGCGTTGAACACGTCGTAGGTCCACGTGTCGGCGTGGTACTTCGGCAGGTCGGTGCGTTCCTTGAACGTCAGGCCGTACAGCTGGGTGGCGGCGAAGAACACGCCGTTCTCCAGCACGTTCTTCATCTCGAAGTACGGCTTGAGCTGCGATTCGTCGAAGTTGTACTTCGCGGCGCGCACCTTCTCGGTGTAGAACGCCCAGTCCCACGGCTCGAGCTTGAACGTCGGTTCGCCCTTGGCCTTCTGCTCCTGGTCGATCATCGCCTGCAGGTCGGCGGCTTCGCGCTTGGCGTTGGCCACCGCGGCCGGCGCCAGCTTGCCCAGCATCGCGTTGACGGCTTCGGGCGTGCGTGCGGTCTGGTCTTCCAGGCCGTAAGCGGCGTGGTTCGGGTAGCCCAACAGCTTCGCGCGGTCGGCGCGCAGCTTCATGATGCGCGAGACCAGCGCGGTGGTGTCGAATTCGCCGCCGCGGCTGCCGCGCGCGACCGAAGCTTCGTGCAGGCGCTGGCGCAGGGCCCGATTGGTCAGCTGCGACTCCGGCGGCTGGCCGGTGGTATTGAGCAGGGTCAGCACGTACTTGCCTTCCAGGCCGCGCTTCTTGGCCACGTCGGCTGCGGTGGCGATCTGGCCTTCGGTCAGGCCGTCGAGCTGCTTCACGTCGTCGACCACGACCGCCGACGCGTTCACTTCCTTCAGCACGTTGTCGCTGAAGGTGGTGCCCAGCGAGGCCAGTTCGCCGTTCATCTTCTTGAGCGTCGCCTTGTCGGCGTCGTTGAGATTGGCGCCCGACCGCACGAAGCTGGTGTGGTAACGCTCGATGAGGCGAACGCCTTCCGCATCCAGCCCCAGTTCGTTGCGCTTGTCGAACAGCGCCTTGATGCGCGCGAACAGCTTCGGGTTCAGGCTGATGGCATCGCCGTGGGCGGCGAACCTGGCGGAATAGTCGGCACGCAACTTGTTGCGCGCGTCATTGGTGTCGGTGCCCACGAGGTTGAAGAACACCGTGGTGGCGCGGTCCAGCACCTGTCCGCTCTTTTCCATCGCGATGATGGTGTTCTCGAACGTGGGCGCGGCCGGGTTGTTGGCGATGGCATCCATTTCCTTCAACTGCTCGGCCATGCCGGCGTCGAAGGCGGGAGCGAAGTCGCTGTCCTTGATCTTGTCGAACTGCGGGTAGTGCAGCGGCAGCGGGCTTTCCGCGAAGAAGGGGTTGGCGGCCTGGGGGGCCTGGGCGGCCTGGGTGGCCGGCGTGGCGGCCTGGCTGTAGGCGGGCATGGCGAGTCCGAGGGTCGCGGCGAGCGCGAGGGCGAGGCGGGTGGTCATGAAGCGCGACGTCCTTACAAAGGTGGATTCCCAAGGGTAACCCAGCGAAATGGGCCGGACCCATGACGAAAGGCATGGGCCGCCGGCCCGGCGTGCCTTCACGCTGCGGCAGAATGCGCCGAGCGCCCCCGACGGAGAGTCCTGTGAAGCCTGTCCTTGCCTTCTGCTGTGCATTGTTGCTGGCGCCGTCGGCGCTGGCTGCCGAGACGCTGAAGTACGTCGCCCTGGTCGATGGCGGAAAGAAGGCCGGCGAGCAGACGGTCACGGTGGGCGACGATGGCGTGACGCGCGTCGACTTCATCTTCAAGGACAACGGGCGCGGTCCGGAAC
>NZ_JBGFFG010000421.1:0-2865 GCF_056175765.1 Pseudoxanthomonas sp. LjRoot204_2
TCCAGGTGGACCGCCAGGCCACTGCCGACCCAACCACCCAGCAACAGGCCGGGCACCATCCACGCCACCGTCGGCCACAGCACGCTGCCACGACGATGATGCGAGTACGCCGACGACGATGCGGTCAACACGATGCTCRCCAGTGAGCTCGCGAGCGCGGCATGCATCGCCGCGTCTTTCGGAATCCCGTGCAGGGGCAGGATCCACGCGAGTGCGGCGACCAGGACCAGGCCGCCCCCGATGCCGAGCAGGCCCGCGAGAATGCCGGCCAGCACGCCGAGCAACGGAAAAATCCAGACACCTTCCAATCAGCACCTCGCTGTCACGCGTTGTCTACGTGGACGTTCAGCAGGCTTGGGTATAGTCCCGGCATGATCCGATCCACGCCTTTCATCGTACTCGTTGCCCTCGCCGGGCTGTGCAACGCACCCTTCTCGCGCGCGCAGTCGCTCGACGCACAACGTCACGTGATGCGCGATGCGCTCGCCGCGGCCGAGGCCGGTCGCTTCGATGCCGGCACCGCGTCGTCGCTTACCCGCCATCCCCTCTACGGATGGCTCGAGTTCGCGGCCCTGCGCCGCGACCCCGATGCGATATCCACGTCGCAGGCACAGGCCTTCCTCGCGCGCTACGAAGGCCAGGCCGTCGCCTCGCAACTCCGCAGCCTGTGGCTGGCGGCCCTGGCGCGCCGCCAGGACTGGCCGACGTTCCTGGCCGCATGGAAACCGACCGACAGCGTCGCCCTGCAGTGCGCCCACCTGCAGGCGCGCCAGGCCACCGGACGCATCGATGCCGCGTGGACCGAACAGGCGCAGGCGCTCTGGCGGAAAGGCGCGAAGTCGCTTCCGGATGGGTGCGACCCCGTCTTCAATGTGCTGGCTAGCCAGGGCGCGCTGGCGCCGGCGCTGCGCTGGGAGCGCATCGATGCGGCCGCGGCCGAGCGCCAGACCGGCGTGATGCGCAGCGCGGCGCGTGGCCTGCCCGGCGACGAGGCCGCACTCGCCAACGACTATGCCGCCTTCATCGATGCCGTCCATCCTCGCGCGATGAACTGGCCGAAGACCGACCGCAGCCGCCGCATGGCGGCCCACGGCCTGTCGAGACTCGCACAGAACGATCCCGACACGGCCGAGCGCATGCTGCCGCAATACGCCGACGCGCTGGGCATGGGCCCCGACGAGCGCGGGCAGGTGCTGTACCAGATCGCCTTGTGGACGGTCGCATCCTACGGACCGGATTCCGCGCGCCGCTTGGGCAACGTACCCGAGTCTTCCTACGACGAGCGTCTCCACGAATGGCGTGTACGCGAGGCACTGTCGCGCGGCGACTGGCCCTCGGCGCTCGTGGCGCTGAAGAAGATGCCACCGGCGCAGCGCAGCGATTCGCGCTGGCGGTATTTCGAAGCCCGCATGAGCGAGAAGACCGGCGACCGCGCCGCCGCACAGCGTCTTTACCGGGAGACTGCGGGCAGCCCGACCTTCCATGGCTTCCTCGCCGCTGATCGGTTGGAGCAGCCCTACGCGTTGTGCGCCTGGATCCCGAACGACCCCGCCACCGCCGTGCAAGCCGTGGCGCGCGACCCCGCCGTCGTTCGGGCGATGGAACTCTGGCAGTTGGAGCGTCCGGGCTGGGCGACGGCCGAATGGAACGAGGCGCTGTCCCGCTTCGACGATACCCAGCGCCGCATCGCGGTGCAGGTGGCGCAGGACAATGGCTGGTTCGACCGTGCCGTGTTCTCGCTGGGCAAACAGCCCGACGAGCAGCGCCTGTACCGGCTGCGCTTCCCGCTGCACCATGCAGACACCATAAAGCGCGAAGCCGCGAAGCACGGCATCGATCCGGCCTGGGTCGCCGCGGAGATCCGTGCCGAGAGCATCTTCAACCCGAAGGCACGCTCGGGCGCCAACGCCATGGGCCTGATGCAGGTGTTGCCCTCCACGGGTGCGGGCGTCGCCAAGCGCCTGGGCATTCCCTACGCGGGCGCGGCCAGCCTGTACGACGCCGACACCAACATCGCCATCGGCACCGCCTACCTGCGCGAGATGGAAGACAAGTACGCCGTGCCCTATGTCGCCATCGCCGCCTACAACGCGGGGCCGGCGCCGACGGCACGCTGGCAGTCGCAGCGGCCGGGCTTCGATCCCGACGTCTGGATCGAGACGATCAGCTACAAGGAAACGCGCGAGTACGTCGCGCGCGTGCTGGCCTTCAGCGTGATCTACGACTGGCGCCTCAACGGCAGCGCCCTGCCGGTCAGCGACCGCCTGATGGGTCGAGTGCAGGCCAAGCGCAAGGCCTTCACCTGCCCGACAGCACAGATGCCGAAGAGCTGATGACGCTGCGCCCCTGTAGGAGCGACGTCAGTCGCGACCGCGGAACAGGACGGCACACGTTCCGCATCGGGAAGTCGCGTTGTCAGCGGATCATCGCGCACGATCGTCGGGCTGATCGCCTGCACAGGTCGCGGTCGCGACTCGCGTCGCTGCTGCAGTAGCTCCGCATCGCGCTCCGGATCCGGCATCATGCCGGCATGAAGACCTATCTCGTCGGCGGCGCGGTGCGCGACCGGTTGCTCGGCCTGGCGCCCGGCGACCGGGACTGGGTGGTGGTGGGTGCGACGCAGGCGCAGATGGAAGACCTCGGCTTCAAGGCGGTGGGACGCGACTTCCCTGTATTCCTGCATCCGGACACGGGCGAAGAGCATGCGCTTGCGCGCACGGAGCGCAAGAGTGGCCGCGGCTATCGCGGGTTCGTCGTCGATGCCGACCCTTCGGTAACGCTGGAAGAAGACCTGTTGCGGCGCGACTTCACCGTCAACGCCATTGCCCAGGGCGACGACGGCGCGCTCGTCGATCCCTACGGCGG
>NZ_JBGFFG010000422.1:0-2861 GCF_056175765.1 Pseudoxanthomonas sp. LjRoot204_2
GTGCGGCGCCCCTTCGGGGTTTTACCCACCGCGACTGCCGGACCTCAGGGGGCCAACGGCCAAAGCAGAAGCATCCGCGCGCCGTATTTGCTTTTGCTCGTGCTTTCGGGGTCCCCATGAGGCACGGCGAGCGGGCCGGGTAAAACCCGAAGGGCGGCGTCATGGATGACGGCGTTTCCGTAAGGCACATGGATGTGCCTTACGGAAATTCCCGGCCTGTTCGCGGACCCTGCGCGAAGCGCAGGGCGTGCCGCCTGGGGCATGTTTCTTTGGTTCCTTTCTTTGCACGAGCAAAGAAAGGAACGCCCCCGCGGCGAGCGGCGCCATGCGTGCGAGAAGAAGACCCTTCCCTCACTGCCGTCAGAAGCAACCGCCATCGCGGATGCGGTGGCAACCATGGAGGACAAAGACATGGACTCCGTTGCCCCTCACCCCAACCCCTCTCCGCAGGGAGAGGGGCTTGAAACCCTCTCCGCGAGGAGCCGCACCATGCCAAAACAAAGCCAATTTCAGCCTTCCACCACAAGCCTTCGCGCTGGACGACAAGGCATACTTGCCCTCCCCGTCCTGTTCCCCTGCCGAGCCACCGCATGAACTCCGCCACGCCCAGCAAACTCCAGCAACTCCGCGAACTTTCCGTCGTCGTCGCCGACACCGGCGATTACGACGCCATCAAGCGCCTCAAGCCCGTGGACTGCACCACCAATCCCACGCTGGTGAAGAAGGCGCTGGACCTGCCGGTGTACGCCGAGCTGATCGAAGAACACCTCGCCTGGGCGCGTGCGCAGGGTGGCGGCGAAGCGCTGGTGGACGAGGTGGTCGATCGCCTGACCGTCGGCGTCGGCGCGAAGCTCGCCGGCCTGATTCCCGGCCGCGTTTCCACCGAGGTCGATGCCGACCAGGCCTACGACACCGCAGCCACCATCGCCAAGGCACGCAAGTTCGTGCAGATGTACGCCGACCAGGGCATCGGCCGCGATCGCATCCTGATCAAGGTCGCTTCCACCTGGGAAGGCGTGGAAGCCGCACGCGTGCTGCAGGCCGAAGGCATCGACTGCAACCTCACCCTGATCTTCAACCCCACCCAGGCGATCGCCTGCGCGGAGGCCGGCGCGTTCCTGATCTCGCCGTTCGTGGGCCGCATCCTCGACTGGTACGTGGCCAACGGGAAAGCGCCGGCGAACATCGATGAGGATCCGGGCGTGGTGTTCGTGCGCGGCGTCTACGCCGAATTCAAGCGGCGTGGTTCCCCCACCGTGGTGATGGGTGCATCGTTCCGCTCCACCGCGCAGATCGAAGCGCTGGCCGGTTGCGACCGCCTGACCATCTCGCCGGACCTGCTGGAAAAGCTGGACCAGGAGCACGGCGACCTGCCGCGCAAGCTGTCACCGACGTCCGCCGAGGCGGGCGCTGCGGCGCCGGTGACGGCCGACAGCTTCGCCGCCGCGATCGAGGCCGATCCGATGGCGAAGGAAAAGCTCGCCACTGGCATCGACGCCTTCGCCAAGGACCTGGCTGCACTGCGCACGACCATCCGCGAGAAACTGACCGCGTGAATCTGCGCACCCTCCTGGTGATCGCCATCCTGGCCTGCCTGGCGGGGTGGTGGTTCTCGGAGAAGCGGGAAGGTCCACGGGCGCCTGCTGCGCCGGGCGATATCGCCTTGRCCTGCCCGTTGCCGCCCCGCGTGGCATCGGGCGAGCCGCCCTTGCAGACGGATGTGCCGGACAGCCTTGCGCCGTTCGCGCTGGATGCCGCCACGCTGACGCCGCTCGCCGGCTTCAGCGTTGAAGCGCGCGTGCTGTCGCGCGAGGACTACGGCAGCGGCCGCGAGTCGGACCTGTCGCCGACCGACCTCGCGCTGGGTTGGGCCCGCATGACCGAAGATGCGGTGATCGACGCGCTGGACATCAGCCAGTCCTCGCGCTGGTACCGCTACCGCTGGAGCGACCAGCCGCCGCTGCCGCCGAACGAGATCGCCAGCAGCAGCGCCAACATGCACATGATCCCCGGCAACGACAGCGTCGCGCAGGCGCTCGCCGGCGTACGCAAGGGCGAGCGCGTGCGGATCGATGGCTGGCTGGTGGAAGCCAATGCGCGCGACGGCTGGCGCTGGCGCAGTTCCACCAGCCGCACCGATACCGGCGGCGGCGCCTGCGAAGTGGTCTACGTCTGCGGCGTCACCCGGCTGTAAGGCCGGGCAACGGCCTGGGCCTCACGCATCCAGCCCGATCGGGCAACTGACGCCGGTCCCGCCGAGCCCGCAGTAGCCGTTCGGGTTCTTCGCCAAGTACTGCTGGTGGTAGTCCTCGGCGTAGTAGAACGGCGGCGCGGGATACACGACTTCCGTCGTGATGTCGCCGTAGCCGGCCGCCTTCAACTGTTGCTGGTAGGCCTGCAGGCTCGCTTCGGCGGCCGCCTGCTGCTCCGGCGTGTGGCAATGGATGCCGGAACGGTACTGCGTGCCGACGTCGTTGCCCTGGCGCATGCCCTGGGTGGGGTCGTGGCTCTCCCAGAACACCTGCAGCAGGCGCTCGAACGAGACCTGCGCGGGGTCGTACACGACGCGCACGACCTCGTTGTGGCCGGTCTGGCCGGAGCAGACTTCCTCGTAGGTCGCATTCGGCGTACCGCCGCCGGCGTACCCCACCGACGTGCTGTACACGCCGGGCACGTTCCAGAACTTGCGCTCCGCGCCCCAGAAACAGCCCAGGCCGAACTCGACTTGCTGCAGGCCGTCGAACGCGTCGCGCAGCGGATGTCCGTTGACGAAGTGGATGTTGTGCAGCGGTAGCGGCGTGCCGCGTCCCGGCAGCATGTCTTCTGCGCGCGGCATGCGCTGTTTGTAGGCTCCGATACCC
>NZ_JBGFFG010000423.1:0-2821 GCF_056175765.1 Pseudoxanthomonas sp. LjRoot204_2
TGACGGCGCCGTGCGTTTCAAGCGTCTGCGGCCGCACGCCCAGCAGGGCCTGCTTGGCTTCGTAGCTGTAGGCGGCCAGGCCGCAGTCGAACCAGTCCGACGAGCCCGCGATATCGGTCACGCACTTGGCGATCCAGCCTCCCGTGCAGCTTTCCGCCGTGACCAGGTGATCGCGGTCCTGCCGCAGGAGTTCGCCGACCTGATGGGCCAGGGCGCGCAGTTCTTCATCGGTGGGGGCTGACATCATCGGTTCCGACGGGGGACTGTCGTGTTGTAGCCGATTTGCCGCGCGCTGTCGCCCGTCGGGCACACAAGAAAACGGCCCGCCAGGGGGCGGGCCGCTCGCCACATTGTGCGAAGGGGATCAGTAGCGGACGCGGAAGGTCACGCCGTACATGCGGGGCGCACCGAGGAACGCGTTGAAGGTGTTGAAGGGATTGTTCGGGGCCGGCGAGACGTTCTGCAGCGGACCGTCGAAACCGACCTGCAYGTATTCCTCGTCGGTGATGTTGGTGCCCCAGAACTCGAGCATCCAGCGCTGGTCCTGCGCGCCGATGCCGAAGCGCGCGTTGGCGACCGTGTACGCGCCCTGCATCTTCTCCGGGTCGAGGTCGGAACCGGTGTTGTACTCGGACACGTACTTGGCACCGATGTYGAAGCGCGCCATCAGGCTGCCCACATCCCATTCATACGTCACCGATGCCGAACCGGACCACTTCGGAGCGAAGCTCATCTGCGCACCGGGCAGCTTGTACAGTGCGCCGGTCGGCGAAACGAAGTCGCCGCCGGGGATGTTGTCRCCGTAGGTGGTGTCGGCATACATCAGGCCACTCTGCAGCATCAGACCGCGTATCGACTTGGGCTGCCACATCAGTTCGGCATCCAGACCCTGCGAGGTGACTTCCGGGATCGAGCGCACCACGAAGCTCGTACCCAGGAAGCTGTTGAGCTGGAAGTCCTCGTACTTCTGATGGAACAGGGTGGCGTTCAACAACAGGTTGCCGTCGAGCC
Organism: Pseudoxanthomonas sp. LjRoot204_2; assembly: GCF_056175765.1. Taxonomy (NCBI): domain Bacteria; kingdom Pseudomonadati; phylum Pseudomonadota; class Gammaproteobacteria; order Lysobacterales; family Lysobacteraceae; genus Pseudoxanthomonas; species Pseudoxanthomonas sp. LjRoot204_2. Next base: position 1,012 of record NZ_JBGFFG010000423.1, read on the forward strand.
AGGTGGTCTTGGCGCCCAGCTCGTAGCTGTCGACGAACTCACCGCCGAAGGAGGTGTCCAGGACAGGCTGGATGCCGTTCGCACTGCCGCTGCTCAGGCCGTTCGACGACTGCACGCGGTCGAGGTTGAAGCCGCCGCCCTTGTAGCCGCGTGCGAACGAACCGTACGTCATCACGTTGTCGTTCCAGCGGTAGGCGGCCTTGAGCGTGCCGGACCACTCCTTCTCCTCGCGGCTCTGCACCGTGTCGCGCGACGGTGCGTTGTGCAGCGGATTGGCCCAGGGCAGGCAGCCGTATCCGACCACCGTGGGGGCGGCGGCGCTGGCCTGCGCCACCGTCAGGCCGCGCGCCACCAGGGCGGCGACGACCTGCGCGGGATTGGCCAGCATGGAACCGCAGCCCGCACCGCCGTTCGGATTGCTGTAATTCGAAATCAGCGTCTTCTTCTCGCGCGTGTAGCGCAGGCCCAGCGTCAGGTCGAGGGCATCGGTGGCATGCCACGTGTTGTTGGTGAACAGCGCCGTGCTCTTCGCGCTCTGCTGGTAATTATCCAGCGCACCCAGGCCGGCGAACACCGTGCCGAACGGGCGACCGGTAGCCTGCGAGAGGAACAGCGGCGCGGTCGGCGAGGTGCCCAGCGCGGGATTGATGATCGACAGCAGCGCGACCGACAGGTAGGGCTCGTAGTGCGGACCGATGCGATAGGTCTCTGTGCGATCCAGGTCTTCGTCGGTATAGAACGCGCCGACCATCCAGTCGATGCGATCGGTCGCGCCGGTCAGGCGGAATTCCTGGCTGAAGGTCTTGAAACCGGTGAACGACTCGTCCTTGTCCGCCACGCGGTACAGGATGTCGGCCGTGCTGAAGTCGTAGTCGAGGCCGTTGATCGCCTGCCATTCGCGCTGTGCGGTGATCGAGGTCAGCGTGGCGCCGCCGAACCAGGACGAGTCCCAGTTCACTTCGACGGCAACACCATTCTCCTTGATGTCCTGGGTGGTCGGCCGGTTGCTGTAGGCCACGCGGTTGAACGGGTCGTCGCCCGGCGCGGCCACGGCCTGGCCGCCGACCAGCCGGTTGAGGATGGCGGCCGTCGCACCGACGGTCGTCTGTACCGCCGCGCAGCAGTTTTCCTCGCGGCTGGTGAAATCGCCGGACAGCATGATTTCCAGGTTCTCGGTCGGCTCCAGCAGCACCTTGCCGCGCACGGTGTGGAAGTTCTGATCGTTGTCGTCGGTCTCGCGACGCGGGCCGGCACCCGTGCGCACATCCATCCAGCCGTCGCGCTTGCGCTTGGCAGCGTAGATGTTGAACGCACCCACTTCGCCTAATGCGTCGTTGTACGCGCCCGACACGCCGATGGCGTTGTAGTTGCCGAGCGTGATCTCGCCTTCCGCGCTCTGCGTATAGCTGGGACGGCGTGTGACCACGTTGATGACGCCGGCAGAGGTGTTCTTGCCGAACACGGTGCCCTGCGGGCCCTTCAGGACTTCGATGCGCTCCAGCTGGCCGAGGTCGCCAAAGCCGACGCTGTTGCGGGGGCGGTACACGCCATCGATCACCACGCCCACCGACGATTCCAGGCCGACATTGTCGCCGACGGTACCGATGCCGCGGATACGCGCTGTGGTGATGGCCTCGCTCTGGGTGCTGGTCACGGTCAAGCCAGGCACCAGGACCTGCAGGTCCTTGATGTCGCGCACGCCGGTGTCCTGCAGCAATTGCTCGGACACCGCGGTGATCGCGATCGGCACGTCCTGCATGGCCTCCTCGCGCTTCTGCGCGGTGACCGTCATGGTCGCGAGCGTGGTGGG
>NZ_JBGFFG010000424.1:0-2771 GCF_056175765.1 Pseudoxanthomonas sp. LjRoot204_2
GCCATGGTGTTCTCCTCGGGGTTGGGACCACGGCTCCTGGAACGCCCGCGCACGCGCCGTTGTTGACGCGTGGCCTCGCCGCATTCATCGGCCAGCCAGCGTCGCAAAAAAAAACGGCCGGGTTTCCCCGGCCGTTTCCGAAGCGTGCAGGCGCCCGCGATCAGCGCAGGTTGCCGGCCACGAAGTCCCAGTTGACCAGGGCCCAGAACGATTCAACGTACTTCGGACGCGCGTTGCGATAATCGATGTAGTAGGCGTGCTCCCACACGTCGATCGTCAGCAGCGGCTTGTCTTCGCCCGTCAGCGGGGTGGCCGCATTCGACGTGCTGGCCAGCGCCAGCGAACCGTCCGGACGCTGCACCAGCCAGCCCCAGCCGGAACCGAAGGTGCCGATGGCGGTCTTGGTGAACTCTTCCTTGAACTTCGCGAAATCGCCGAACGCCTTGTTGATCAGTTCGCCCAGCTTGCCGCCTGGCTCTCCGCCGCCGTTGGGCTTCAGGCAGTTCCAGTAGAAGGTGTGGTTCCACACCTGCGCGGCGTTGTTGAACATGCCGCCCTGCGACTTGCGCACGATGTCCTCGAGCGATGCATCGGCGAACTCGGTGCCCTCGATCAGCTTGTTGAGGTTGTCGACGTAGGTCTTGTGATGCTTGCCGTAGTGGAAGTCGATCGTTTCGCCGGAAATGTGCGGCTCCAGCGCGGTGCGGTCGTAGGGCAGGGGGGGCAGTTCGATGGCCATGGCTCGGTTCCTTACGCTAGGCGGGTCAAAGGGGGATGCCCGGCATCGGTGGGCGATGCAAAGGCTTACACTATGCAATCCGCAGGCGCAGCCGGCGGAACGGACCGAAAGTGTACCCGACGGTGGTTGCCAAACCGTCAAGGAAGGAGAAATCAGCATGCCGGTGATGGAACGCATCCAGGCCGAAGTGGATGGCCACCCGATCGTCCTTTTCATGAAGGGCACGCCGCAGTTCCCGATGTGCGGTTTCTCCAGCCGTGCCGTGCATGCGCTGCGCGATGCCGGTGCCGAACACCTGCACGTCATCAACGTGCTGGAGGAGCCGGAGATCCGTGCGAACCTGCCGCGCTTCTCCAATTGGCCGACCTTTCCCCAGCTCTTCATCAATGGCGAACTGATCGGCGGCTGCGACATCACCCTGGAACTGCACGAATCCGGAGAGTTGCGGCGGATCGTGACCGAGGCCTTCGCTCCGTGAGTCTGGTCGGCCTCCCCACGCGCGCGCCGCGTGCGCTCGATCAGCGCGTCGTGCTGGTCAGCGGTGCCCATGGTGGCCTGGGCAGTGCCGCAGCGGTGGCGTGTGCTGAGGCGGGCGCCACCGTGGTACTGCTCGGACGCAAGGTGCCCAAGTTGAACCGCGTGTACGACGCGGTGGCCCAAGTCGGTGCGGAACCGCTGCTTTACCCGCTGGACCTCGAAGGTGCCACGCCCGACGACTATGCAGAACTCGCCGATCGCCTGCATGCTGGCTTGGGCCGGCTGGACGGCGTGCTGCATTGCGCGGCCGAGTTCAAGGGGCTGACCCCGCTCGAACACACCGATCCGGCGGCATTCGCGCGCGTCGTGCATGTGAACCTCACTGCGCCCTGGTGGCTGTCGCAGGCCTGCCTGCCCCTGCTCAAGCAGTCGGCCGACGYGGCTGTGGTCTTCAGTGTCGACGACCTGTCGCGTGTCGGGCAGGCCTATTGGGGCGCTTACGGCGTGGCCGAGCATGCGCTGACATCGCTGGTCGGCATGCTGCATGCCGAACTGGCCACCAGCCCCGTGCGGGTGTCCGCGCTGCAGCCGGGGCCGATGCGCACCGGGCTCCGCGCGCGCGCGTACGCCGACGACACCGACGCGCAGGCGTGYGAGGCGAAGGAATACGCCTCCGCCTGTGTCACCCTGCTGTCATCGGCAGGCGCCACGCACAGGGGGCAGATATGGAAGGTACGGGCATGACCGTCCTGTCGGCGGCCCTGCTGCTGTTCCTGATCCTGGATCCGCTGGGCAACGTCCCGGTGTTCCTCAGCGTGCTCAAGCCGCTGCCGCCGCGTCGCCAGCGCATCGTCGTGGTGCGCGAACTGCTGATCGCGCTCGCGGTACTCATGCTGTTCCTGTGGTGCGGCAAGTACGCGCTCGAAATGATGCACCTGCGGCAGGAGTCGGTGGCGATCGCCGGCGGCATCGTGCTGTTCCTGATCGGCGTGCGGATGATCTTCCCGCGTCCCGAGGGGTTAATGGGCGAACTCCCCGGCGGCGAGCCTTTCATCGTGCCGCTGGCTATCCCGCTGGTGGCCGGCCCCTCGGGCATGGCCGCCGTGATGTTGATGGGCAGCAACGACCCGTCCCGTCTTGGCGACTGGAGCCTGGCCCTGCTGCTGGCCTGGGGTGCCACCGCGGTGATCCTGTTCTCCGCGACCGTGCTGTACAAGTGGCTGGGCAGGAGCGTGCTGACCGCGATCGAGCGGCTAATGGGCATGCTTCTGGTCGCCATTTCCGTCCAAATGGTGCTCGATGGGGTGGGCACCTACCTGAAGTTGACCCCGCCCAACATCTGATGACGGCGGGTCTCCGGGCCTGTTGCCAGCGGGGCTGACGCGTGCCTTCCGCGAGTCGCTGCAGTGTCATGCTGCGGTGCGGAATATTGTCATGCCGCGGTCACAAAATGGTCCTATCGTGTTAACCTGTTATTAACCTCCGCGGACGCCGCGTGGGCCATGGGAACCCCTAGCACGCCCTCCAGAACCGACCCCACCGGGCGGTTCCGCAC
>NZ_JBGFFG010000424.1:2777-5589 GCF_056175765.1 Pseudoxanthomonas sp. LjRoot204_2
ACCGACCCCACCGGGCGGTTCCGCACGTCCTGTCAGCCAGCTTCGCCACATCACTCCCGTACCGAGGTTTATCCGATGAACCAATCCCGTCGTCTTCGCCTGTCCAAGCTCAGCCTTGGCCTCGTCGTCGCACTCGCCGCCGCGCCTGCCTTCGCGCAGAGCACCTCGGCCGGTGTGGGCGGCCTGGTCACCGACAATGGCGGCCAGCCCGTCACCGGTGCTGAAGTGACCATCACCCACATCGAATCCGGTACGGTCAGCCGCGCCACCACCGATGCCAGCGGCCGTTACACCGCGCGCGGCCTGCGTGTGGGCGGTCCCTACCAGGTGACGATCACCAAGCCGGGTTCGGGCACCAAGACTGAAGACAACATCTACCTGCAGCTCAACCAGACCAGCACCGTCAATGCGGCGCTGACCGGCGACCTGACCACGCTCGAGACGGTCACCGCCGTGGGCTTTTCGGGTGGCTCGGAAGTGTTCAGCGCCACGAAGATGGGTTCGGGTACCAGCGTCGACCGCGTGACCATCGAGAACCTGCCGTCTATGAACGGCAACATCCAGGATTTCATGCGCCTCGATCCGCGCGTGACCTTCAGCGACCGCGCCTCGGGCAGCATCACCGCCGGCGGCCAGAACCCGCGCTTCAACAAGATCACCATCGACGGCGTGTCGGCCAGCGACACGTTCGGCCTGGAAGGCAACAACATGCCGACGCAGCGCCAGCCGGTGTCGATGGAGGCCATCGAGGCCATCGACATCAACCTGTCCAACTACGACGTCACCATGGCCGGTGCCGCCGGCGCCAACGTCAATGCCGTGACCAAGTCCGGTACCAATGAATTCCACGGCTCCGTTTACGGCACCTACCGTGATGGCGACTGGTTCGGCGACTACCCGGCGCGCATCGCCGGCAGCTCGCTCGACGTCACCGGCCTGCCGTTCGACGAGTACGACGACGAGACCACCTGGGGCGTCACCCTGGGCGGCCCGATCGTGAAGGACAAGCTGTTCTTCTTCGCCAACTACGAGAAGTTCAAGCAGACCAACATCGGCCCGGCCGGCAAGAGCCAGGGCACCAACCCGCTGGCCGCCGGCACCGCCGACTTCAGCCCTACCGACCTGGCGGAAGTGCAGCGCATCGCGCGCGATGTGTGGGGCTTCGAGCCGGGCGACCTGACCGGCGCCGGCGATACCGAGCTGGAAGAGTACGCACTGAAGCTGGACTGGAACATCAGCGACGCGCACCGCGCCAGCCTGCGCTACAGCAAGCTCGAGCAGAACCGCGTGCGTCCGGAAGCCTCCACGGCCAGCATCCTGTCGCTCAGCTCCAACTGGTACAACCACGTCAAGACCGTGGAAAGCTACGTCGGCCAGCTGTTCAGCGACTGGTCCGACACGTTCTCGACCGAGTTCAAGGTGTCCTACCGCGACTATTCGGCCGTCCGTGTCAGCCCGACCACCGCGCCGACCATCCAGGTCTATTTCGACGATGGCGTCACCGGCAACGGCAACGACAACCCGATCGGCACCAGCAGCAACAGCTTCAGCGGCCTGGACGCGATCCGCCTGGGTACCGAGCGCAGCTCGCCGGGCAACGCGCTGCTCACCGAGACCTGGAACTACTTCGGTTCGGCCACCTGGACCGTCGGCGACCACGACATCAAGTTCGGCGCCGAGTACAGCGAAAACGAGATCTACAACTTCTTCCTGCAGGACTACTGGGGCAACTACAGCTTCTACGTTCCGCGTCCGCTGGTCGGCGGCACCCGTACGTCCGACTTCAGCAACCTGATCAACGGTCGCTACTTCGACTACGACCTGCAGACCAACCCGACCGACCCCGGCATGATCGCCGCGCGCTACAAGAACAAGGGTCTCGGCTTCTTCGTGCAGGATACGTGGTACGTCACGCCCAACCTGACGCTGACGCTCGGCGTGCGCGCCGACAAGCCCAGCGCCAGCCCGGCCGCGCCGTTCAACGCGTGCTTCGCCGCCGCTCCCGGCACGACGAACGCCGCGTGCACCGGCGGTACCTACACCGGTGGCTTCGGCATCGCCAACAACAACACCTATAACGGCGATTACATCATCCAGCCGCGCTTCGGCTTCAACTACACCTTCGACTGGGAGCGTCCGGCCCAGCTGCGCGGCGGTATCGGCCTGTTCCAGGGCGATGCTCCGCAGGTGTGGGTGGGCAATGCCTACAGCAACACGGGCATGAACTACATCTCCTACCAGAACAACACCAACCCGACGCTGGTTCCGTTCAGTCCGGATGGCCTGGACCAGAACGTGCCCGCCGGCGGTACGGGCGTGCGCAACGTCAATGCCATCAGCGACGACTTCGAGCTGCCGTCGGTGTGGAAGGCCAACCTGGCCATCGACGTCGAGACGCCGTGGAACGGTGTCGTGGCCTCCGCCGAGCTGCTGCTGACCGACGTCAAGAACGGCCTGTTCTACCGCAGCCTCAACGTCGGCCCGGGCTACGTGGGTCCGGACGGTCGCGTGCTGTACTGGAACCCGAACAGCGGCCGTCCGTTCGGCAACACCAGCGCCGGCACCGGCCTGCTCTCGCCCAATGGCGCGCGCACCGGTCGTAACACCTACTTCGGCGACGTCTTCCTGCTGGAGAACACCAACAAGGGCAAGGGACAGCAGCTGACGGTCTCGCTGACCAAGCCGGCGTCGAGCGAGAGCGACTGGTCCTGGAGCCTGGGCTACACGCGTACCAACGCCGAGGAAGTGTCGGCGCTGACCAGCTCCACCGCGGGTTCGGGCTACGGTTCGCAGCTGGGCTTCAGCATCAACG
>NZ_JBGFFG010000425.1:0-2810 GCF_056175765.1 Pseudoxanthomonas sp. LjRoot204_2
AGTCACCTCCATCGCCAAGGGCGTGCCGGAAGTGCAGGACTATTTCCTGTTCAACGGCGGGTTCGGCGGCAGTGGCGGCGGTGCCAGCCCGATGGCGATGGCAGGCTTCGTGCTGAAGCCGTGGAGCGAGCGCGAGCGCTCCACCAACGCGGTGCTGCAGCAGGAACTGCAGCCGAAGATGAGCCAGGTCAGCGGCCTGAACATCTTCGCGCTGGTCCCACCTTCGCTGCCCAGCGCGGGCGGCGACGGCGGCGGCGGCGAGTTCATCATCGGTGGCGTCGGCGACCTGAGCCAGCTGGCCGAGTTGGCCGACCAGATCCTGGCGAAGGCGATGGAGAGCAAGCGCTTCATCTTCCTGGACAAGGACCTGAAGATCGACAAGCCGCGCATCGAGGTCAACATCGACCGCGAGAAGGCGGCGACGCTCGGCATCGACATGCGCACGCTGGCAGCCGACATGGCAGCCATGCTGTCCGGTGGCTACACCAACCGCTTCGCCATGCAGAACCGCTCGTACCTGGTGATTCCGCAGGTGCAGCGGAGCGACCGCCTCAACGCCAGCGACCTGGAGAACTACTACACGCGCACCCGCGACGGCGAACTGATACCGCTGTCGACGCTGGTGACGCTGAAGGAGAGCGCGCAGCCGCAGTCGCTGAAGCGTTTCCAGCAGCTCAACGCCGTATCGATCACCTTCGCCCCGCGCCCCGGCGTCAGCAAGGGCGAAGCGCTGGCGATTCTCGACCAGGCCGCCAAGGAAGTACTGCCTCAGGGCTATTCGGTGGATTACGCCGGCGAGTCGCGCCAGTTCAAGCAGGAGGGCGCGGCGATGCTGGTGACGCTGGCGCTGGCGTTGATCGTGATCTTCCTGGTGCTGGCGGCCCAGTTCGAGAGCTTCCGCGATGCGACGATCATGCTGCTGACCGTACCGATGGCCATTAGCGGCGCGTTGCTGACCGTCAACGTGCTGGCGCTGGTGAGTGGCGTGCTCGGCTTCATGCAGATCGAAGCCTTCCCCGGCATGAGCATCAACATCTATACCCAGGTGGGCCTCGTGACACTGGTCGGCGTGATCTCCAAGCACGGCATCCTGATCGTGGAGTTCGCCAACAAGCTGCAGATGGAACGCGGCCTGTCCAAGCGTGAAGCGATCGAGGAAGCCGCAGCCATCCGCCTGCGTCCGGTGCTGATGACCACCGCAGCGCTGGTGTTCGCGATGATCCCGCTGCTGATCGCCAGTGGCCCGGGTGCCGCCTCGCGCTTCTCGATGGGCGTGGTGATCGCCTCGGGCATGACGATCGGCACGCTGTTTACCCTGTTCGTGCTGCCGGCGTTCTATCTGTACCTGGCGCGAGATCATGCGCACGATCGGGAGCATGCACTGCAGGAAGATGGCGACGGACGGCCGCCGCCGGAACCCGCGACCGGACACTGACCGGCGGCGACAGGTTCGCAGTATCCGAAACCCCGGCATAGCCGGGGTTTTTTTCAAAGTGGCGCGTTCGCGACCGGCGCAACATAGGCCCGGCGCGCGGCACGGACCTCTTCGTGGTGGTCGGATGCCCATTGGGCGAGCATCTCGATGCGCTCGAAAAACGACGCTCCGAGCGGTGTCAGCGCATAGTCCACGCGTGGCGGCACCGTCGGGAAGACCTCGCGCCGTACCAGTCCGTCCTGCTCGAGCCTGCGTAGTGTCTGCGCCAGCATCCGCGGCGAGATATCCGCGATGCGCTTGCGGACTTCGGTGAAGCGCAACGTGCCCTCCGCCAACTCGTGCAGCACCAGCACGGTCCAGCGGTCGCCCAGCCGGTCCAGAACATCGCGGATGGGGCAGTTCTCCGTAAGGATCAGGGATTGGCGGTGCAGCGTCATGGTCGGCTTCCGGGGCATGGTTACCTTGCAGTAACGGGGTTACTTCACGCTCCCTGCTTGCGGCTGCGGAAGTCATTACTACCATAGCGTAACCAATGTCCTTTCCATTACCAAACCTGCAGCTTCCGTGAGCACACCCTCTCCCACCCTGCTGGTCACCGGCGCTTCCGGACACCTCGGGGGCGCAGTCGTCCGCCACCTGCTCGACACCCTCCGGCTCCCCACCGAACGCCTGATCGTCACCTCGCGCAACCCGGATGCGCTGGAGGAACTCGCGGCGCGCGGCGTCACCGTCCGGGCTGCGGATTTCGACCAGCCCGCCACGCTGGCGGGCGCGCTCGCGGGCGCGGATCGCATGCTGCTGGTCAGTACCGATGCGCTGATGGAGCCCGGCAAGCGCCTGGCCCAGCACCGCACCGCCGTGCAGGCGGCGGCGGAGGCCGGCGTGCAGCATGTCGTTTACACCTCGCTGCYGTCTGCGGACAGGTCGCACGTGTCGTTCGCACCGGACCACTGGGGCACCGAGCAGGCGCTGGCCGCGTCACCGCTCAGCTGGACGGTGCTCCGCAATGCCTGGTACTTCGAGAATCTCGCCTATGCGCTGCCCGGCGCAATGGCCGCCGGGGAATGGGCGACAGCGGCMGGCGACGGTCGCATCGCCTACATTGCGCGCGATGATCTTGCGCGGGCGGCCGCAGTGGCCTTGGCGTCGGGCAACACCGCGAACCGGATCCTCACGCTGACCGGCGAAGACGCATGGTCCGCACGCGATGTCGCCGGTCGCGTGTCCGCCCTGACGGGCAAGGCGCTGGCGGTGGTCGACGTCTCGCCGGCGCAGCTGATCGAAGGATTGAGGGCGCACGGCTTTCCGCCCTTGCTGGCCGACGTGTTCGCCTCGTTCGACATCGCGACCGCGGCGGGCGACATCGGTGCGATCA
>NZ_JBGFFG010000426.1:0-2810 GCF_056175765.1 Pseudoxanthomonas sp. LjRoot204_2
GGCTATATCCGGATATCTAGCTGCGCGACCCGAATCCAGTCTCGATGAGGGAGAGCCATAGATCTCCTCCTAAGCGCTAACGCCGAGCGAGTTGTTTGCCAGAGAGTGTCGAGCTAAGCGTTTCCACGCCGGTCAATCCCTCAACACCAAGGCCGGGTTCTCATCAATCGTCCCATCCTCGTTGACCACCACATAGCGATCCCCCTCGCGGTTGAACAGCACGGGGATGGGTGTCTTGAACAGCGGGCGGCGGACGAACTTCAGGCGCCAGTGGAAGGTTTCCATGGTCTGGATGGTGGCCTGCTGCGCGGGGGTGAGGCCGGCCAGCAGGGTGGCGTCGTCCATCGTCGGGGCGCCCTTGCGGCGCTCCGGGGTGCGGGGGGCGGTGCCGGGCGACTCGGGCTCGGCGGGGGTGCGGGGGCGATGCGGATCCGACATCCGGTGGGGGGCTCCTGATGGCGTGGAACGGGAACAGGTCTGCCGCCATAGCGGCAGGGGTTCACCTTGTATCGGCCGGGAGCAAGGGAACGTGAGGGTTGTGGGAAATGCGGGGGCGTTGGTTCAGGCCGCTGAAGGGTCAGCGCGAAGAGCGGCCCCTCATCCGCCCTTCGGGCACCTTCTCCCCGCTGGGCGGGGAGAAGGGAGCGCGCGGGAGAAGGGAGTGGAATCAGGCGCGCAGGACGAGCGTGGGATTCTCGTTGAGGGTGCCGTCTTCCTCGATGACCACGTAGCGCGTATCGCCGCGGTCGAACAGCACCGGGATGGGCGCCTGGAACAGCGGACGGCGCACGAAGGCCAGCCGCCAGTGGAAGATTTCCATCGCCTCCAGCGTCATCAGCTGCGCCGGCGTGAGGCCCACGCGCAGTGCGTCGGCGTCGTGCACGGCCTTGCGGCGTTCGACCGCGCGCGGCTTGGCCGCGGCGGGTGGGGTTTGCCAGGGGCCGGTGATGACAGCGGCGCGGGCGGCATTGCGGTACATGGGGGCAACTCCATCGACTACGGGCGACACCTGATGCATCTAACGGCCGCGATCGGCCGCGATTTAGGGCAGCAGGGGCGTTGCAAGCCGCGTGCCGAAACGGGGCGCAGGCAAGAAAAAGCCCCGCAGATGCGGGGCTTTTCTTTGCAGTGGGAGGGATCGCGCTCACCCCTCATCCGCCTTCGGCACCTTCTCCCCGCTTGCGGGGAGAAGGAAGAGCACGTGTCCCTGCTTGCGGGGAGAAGGAGAAGCGGATTACGCGAAAGGATCCTGCAGGACCATGGTGTGGTCGCGGTCCGGGCCGGTGCTGACGATGGCCAGCGGGCAGCCGGAGAGTTCTTCCAGCGCACGCAGGTAGGCACGGGCGGCCGGCGGCAGCTTGTCCCACTCGGTGATGCCGTGGGTGTTCTCGTCCCAGCCCGGGAACTCCAGGTACACCGGCGTGCACTCTTCCCACCCGCCCGCATCCAGCGGGGCGTACTCGGTGCGCTTGCCGCGGTATTCGTAGGCGATGCATATCTTCAGCGTCTTCATGCCGTCCAGCACGTCGAGCTTGGTGATGCACAGGCCCGAGATGCCGTTGATGGCGACGGCCCGCTTCAGCGCGACGATGTCCATCCAGCCGCAGCGGCGCGGACGGCCGGTGGAAGCGCCATATTCCTGGCCGCGGTCGCGGATGCCCTGGCCGATGTCGTCGTCCAGTTCGGTCGGGAACGGACCGCCGCCCACGCGCGTGGCGTACGCCTTGCAGATGCCCAGCACGTAGTCGATCGCGTCCGCGCCCACGCCGGTACCGGCGAACGCGCCGCCGACGGTGGTGTTGGAGCTGGTGACGTAGGGATAGGTGCCGTGGTCGATGTCGAGCAGCGCGCCTTGCGCGCCTTCGAACAGCACGCGCTTACCCTGCTTGCGCAGGTCGTGCAGGATGCCGGCCACGTCGGACTTCATCGGCTGCACGTATTCGCCGAAGGCGAGCGCTTCGTCGTAGGTCTTCTGGAAGTCGACGGCGTCGACGCCCAGGTACTTGGTCAGCACGAAGTTGTGGTAGTCCAGCGCGGTGCGCAGCAGCTCTTCCAGCTGCTTGGGGTAATGCAGGTCGGCCACGCGGATGCCGCGACGCGCCACCTTGTCTTCGTACGCCGGGCCGATGCCGCGGCCGGTGGTGCCGATGGCCTTGCCGCCGGCGGCCTTCTCGCGGGCCTGATCCAGGGCGATGTGGTACGGCATGATCAGCGGCGTGGCCGGGGAGATCTTCAGGCGCGAGCGCACTTCCACGCCGGCCGATTCCAGTTCGTCGATTTCCTTGATCAACGCGGCGGGCGACAGCACCACGCCGTTGCCGATCAGGCACAGCGCGTCGGGGCGCAGGATGCCGGACGGAATCAGGTGGAGAACGGTCTTCTTGCCACCGATGACCAGGGTGTGGCCGGCATTGTGGCCGCCCTGGAAACGGACGACGGCACCGATTTCCTCGGTGAGCAGATCGACGATCTTGCCCTTGCCTTCATCGCCCCACTGGGCGCCGAGAACGACGACTGACTGACCCATGACGGGTAACTCCTCGATTGTTGGCGGCCATCGGGGCCGCCGGAAGGGTCGTGCTGGTCCACGGCGCCGTTGCCGCCGGCAGGCTCCATCGGGGAGCCGCCCGCCACGCCGGGCCCAGACACGGAAAAAGCCGGCGGTCTTCCCACGCAGGGAGCCCGTCCGGCTTTTGTGCATTATCCGGGTTTAAGGGGACGGGGGCTACCCTGGTGGGAATCGCCTCGCCGGTTCAGGCATGGCGCGAAGAGCGGCCCCTCATCCGGCCTTCGGGCCCCTTCTCCCCAGG
>NZ_JBGFFG010000427.1:0-2796 GCF_056175765.1 Pseudoxanthomonas sp. LjRoot204_2
ATAGTGATGCCCGCGCGCCATCACGTGATGCAGCCCCAGCGGCGTCATGTAATCGACCGCCGTTTCGCGCGAGGCCATCATCATGTCCACCACCGGCCGCACCACCTCCTGCGCCGGAGAGAACGTCATGGCGACCCAGTCGGCGGCGATGTCGCGCGAAGACTGCATGGGGTTCCACGCCAGCCGGCCGAATGCATACCAGTTCGCCGGGTCGAAATGCGAACCGCTCCAGGTGCGGTCGTCGCCGATGTTGGCCACGCCCGCCATGCCGGTCAGCGCGTGTCCGTCCAGCGAGCCGTCGACGACCCGGGCAACGGTGGAACCYGGGCCGCGCGCCCGCGTATCGGCGCGCAGGACCTCTTCATACAGCGGCCCCAGGTAGACCAGGTGCGTCGCGAAGCCGAGGTATTCCTTGGTGATCTGGAATTCCATCATCAACGGCGTGCGTGGCATCGCGCCGAACAACGGGTGGAACGGCTCGCGCGGCTGGAAGTCGATCGGTCCGTTCTTCACCTGCAGCAACACGTTGCGGCGGAACGCACCGTCCAGGCCGACGAACTCGTTGTAGGCCTGCTTGGCGCGATCCTCGGGCACGTCGTGCGCGTAGACGAAGGCGCGCCACATCACCACGCCGTCGTGCGGCGCCAATGCGTCGGCCAGCAGGTTCGCCCCCTCGGCATGTGAACGCCCATAGTCCTGCGGACCCGGCTGCCCTTCCGAGTTGGCCTTGACCAGGAAGCCACCGAAATCGGGAATGAGCGCGTAGATCTCGTCCGCCTTGTCGCGCCACCAGCGCTGCACGCCGGGGTCGAGCGGATCCGCGGTGGCCAGGCCACCCAGTTCGATCGGCGCACTGAAACGCGCGCTCAGGTAGACACGCAGGCCGTATGGACGGAACACGTCCGCGAGCGCCGCCGCCTTGCGCAGGTACTCGCGCGAGAGGCTCAACGCCTGGGCATTGACGTTGTTGAGGACGGTCCCGTTGATGCCCACCGATGCATTGGCGCGCGCATAGTCGACGTAGCGCGGATCCTGCCAGTCAGGCAGGGTGTGCCAGTCCCACAGCGAACCTCCCGCGTAGCCGCGCTCCACGTAGCCATCCAGGTTGTCCCAGTGGTTGAGCACGCGGCGCGCGACCGCGGGCGACTCGCGCACTTCCAGTGCGTCCAGCGACATGCCGGTCTGCAGCAGGCGCAACAGATGGAAGACGCCGTACAGCACACCGATGTCCTCGCGGGCCGCGACCAGCATCAGCGTGCGACCGCCGACCTGCGTTTCGCGCAGCAGGTAACCTTCCTGCCCCAGGGCCTCCAGTTCTCCACGTAGCGGTGCGATCAGGGGCGACGACCGCGGCGTGCCCAGGATCAATGACCGCTTGCCCTCGGGGGCCGGCCGTCGCACCGGGGCGTTGCCCAGCAGCCCCGACATGCCCCGCTCCACTTCGTCGCGCGCGGCGCGCTGCGCGGCCGTGGCATCGGGCGCGACGAGTTCCCCGAATCGCGCGCGGTAGTCGTGCGCCACGCCCTGGTCGAGCGGCACGTAGCGCATCCACAGCGCATACCCGTCTTCCGCGCAGGCGTTGCCAGCGAGGCCAAGCAGGACCAGCACGACCGCAAACCGCCATCCCCGGCGGCGGTCGCCCGATACCGGGGTTAGCGTTAACATTCCACTGTCCAGCGGACAGGCGGGCGCGGGCAGCGGCATCATCCCCCCTGGCGCTCCTGCCGGACCGGCGGGGCGCTGCACCGCATGGCTACCGTGGAAGAAGGGAACGCGTATTGGACAAGCCGAAGAAGGCGATCCGCCGCAAGACCAGTGGCGTGACGATCGATGAAGTGGCCGCGCTGGCCGGCGTGTCGCCCATGACCGTCTCGCGGGTGATCAACAACCAGGGCAAGGTCCGCGACGCCACGCGCGAGCGCGTCATGCGCGCCGTGCGCGAGCTGGACTACACGCCCAACCTGGCCGCGAGTTCGCTGGCCGCCGCGCAGCACACGCGCATCGCCCTCATCTACACCAATCCCAGTGGCGCCTACCTGCGTGAGCTGCTGGTCGGCCTGCTGCGGGTAGCGTCCCGCACCGCCGTCCAGCTGGTGGTCGACTACTGGGACGACCTGGATACCGAATCCGAACGCAAGGCGGCGCGTGCGCTGGGCGCGCGCGTCGACGGCGTCATCCTGCCTCCCCCGCTGTGCGAGTCGCGCGCGGCGGTGACCGAACTGGTGAAAGCGGGTGTCCCCGTCGTCGCGATCGCATCGGGGCGTTTCAGCGATGACATCTCCTGTGTCCGGATCGACGACTTCCGCGCCGGCAGGGAGATGGCCGAGCACCTGATCGAACAGGGCCACCAGCGCATCGGTTTCATCCTCGGACGCAGCGACCTCAGTGCCAGTTCGCGCCGCTACGACGGATTCGTCACCGCGCTGCACGAAGCCGGGCTGGACGTGGACACCGACCTCGTCCAGCAGGGCGACTACACGTACCGCTCCGGACTGAAGGCCACCGAGAAGCTGTTGGCCCATCGCAAGCCGCCGACCGCCATCTTCGCCAGCAACGACGACATGGGCGCGGCCGCGATCTCGGTGGCGCACCGCCGGGGCCTGGACGTACCGCGCGACCTGTCCGTGGTCGGCTTCGACGATACCTCGGCCGCCACCACGGTGTGGCCCGAGCTCACCACCATCCACCAACCGATCGCGTCGATGGCGAATGCGGCCATCGATATCCTGCTGCGCAGCATCCGGCGCAAGACCGACAGCACCCGCGTGCTGATGGACCACGTGGTCCCGCATCGGC
>NZ_JBGFFG010000428.1:0-2796 GCF_056175765.1 Pseudoxanthomonas sp. LjRoot204_2
ACCTGCGGCTGTTCAAGTCGAAGGACGAAGTGAAGCTGATGCAGCGCGCCGCCGACATCAGCGTCCAGGCCCACCTCGCTGCGATGCGCGCGGCGCGCCCCGGCATCCGCGAGTACGAGCTGCAGGCCGACGTGGAGCGCGTGTTCCGTGCCAATGATGCATGGCCCGCCTACAACAGCATCGTCGGCGCCGGCCGCAACGCCTGCGTGCTGCACTACCGAGCGAATACCGCGCAGGCGCGCGACGGCGACCTGGTGCTGATCGATGCGGGTGCCGAATACCGCGGCTACGCCGCCGACATCACCCGCACGTTCCCGGTCAACGGCCGCTTCACCCCCGCGCAGCGCGCGCTGCACGACCTTGTCGGCGAGGCCCAGCGTGCCGCGTTGGACTGCGCCCGCGTCGGCGTGCCGTACGAGGCCGGGCACGTGGCCGCGGTCGAGACGCTGACCGAAGGCCTGCTGAAGCTCGGCCTGTTGAAAGGCAAGCTCGAGAAGAACCTCGCCGAAGGCACGTACCGCCGCTTCTACCGCCACAAGACCGGCCACTGGCTGGGCCTGGACGTGCACGACGTGGGCGACTACCGCATCGACGGCGAATCGCGCCTGCTGGAAGCCGGCATGGCGTTCACCATCGAGCCGGGCCTGTACGTGGGCCACGATGACGAGACGGTCGACCCCAAGTGGCGCGGCATCGGCATCCGCACGGAGGACGACGTGCTGGTCACCGACGGCGAGCCGCGCGTGCTCACCGATGCGCTGGCGCGCAGCGCGGACGAGATCGAAGCGGTGATGGCGGCGGGCTGACCACGCCTCAGGGGCTATCCACCCGCACGTCGCGGATCCACAGCTGCCGCCATCGTGCGGCTTTCTCCTCGGGCGCCAACCGTTGCGGTGAGGCGGGCACGGGCGGCGCGAAGCCGTCGCGTGCATCCAGGCATCCGGCGTTGACCGCGGCGTGGCGCTGGTCGCCCTCTTCGAACACGACCGCCACCAGCACGCCGCAGTCGCCGCACAGCAGGAACTGCGCGGCCTCCGATCCCTGCCGATAACGGCGCAGGCGGTCCGGCCGTTGCACGCGGACGACCAGCTGCGCGTCGGTATCGGAAAGCCATGCGGCGCGGTGCGCGCGGCAGAAGCTGCAGTCGCACGCGCGGGGCGCCGTCGCGGCCGGCACCATACGCGTGGAGAAGGCAAGCGTCAGCGCGCCGCAGTGGCAGCCGCCATCCAGCACCGAGGGAAGCGCATGCATCGGCAGACCTCAGCCTTCGCCGGAACGCCACGCCGACGGTGTTTCGTTGGCCACGACATCAACACGTGCGCGCGCCGCCTCCAGTGGCCGGATTTCCAGCGTCAGCCCGAAGGCCAGGCAGGGGTTCTCGGACGCGATCCGCGCGGCGTGGTCCAGCGACTCGGCGACGATGAACCAGTAGCCGCCGACCAGCTCCTTGGCTTCGGCGAACGGTCCGTCGGTGATGCCGGTGCGAGATACCTGTCTGCCTCGGTTCTCAAGGCGGCTGCCGGGCTTGAGCACGCCGTCGGCCACGCCTTTTTCGTACCAGGTGTAGAAGCGATCGATGGCGTCCTGCACGTCTTCTTTCGATGCGCTTTCGTCCCATTGGCCGCGGGAGATGAGGAGGTAGTCGGAGGTCGTCATGAGGGGTCCAGGAGGAAGGGCGGATTACGCGTGCGCCAGCGCTGCCTGCAGCAGCAGGCCCCACAGGCCCAGCACGGCCATAAAATTCGCGGTGAAGACGAGCCCCCGCAGGCGCACGTTCGTGGTCGCGACCTGCACGACGCTATGCAGGACACGACCGGCGACGAACAGCCACGCGAGGGCGATGGCAGCGTGGCTCGCGCCCAGCAACATCAGCACGACGCAGGCGACATGGAAGAACAGCGGCCACTCGAACTGGTTGGACAGGTTGGCGCTGATCCGCGGCTCGACCTTCGCCCACGGATTGCTGCCATCCGCGCGGCGGCCGATGCCCCAGATCGCCGGCGCCCGCGCGATCGTCAGCAGCACGTAGAGGCACGCGGCGAGCGCGACATGCGCCGTCATCGGTAGCAGCAGGGCGGTATCGAGGGGCGTGAGCGCGGTCATGGCAGCGACGGATTCGCCAGGTAGGCCGCACCCAAGGCGGCGACCAGGCCGAGGAGGACGAAAAGACCGTAACGCAGGCGGAACGGGATATCCGGCTTGCCATAACGCCGTTCGGCCTGCCACCGATCCAGTCGCCAGCCTTGGTGGCATTCCGGACAGGCCAGCTGGTAGCGCCGACCGTRGACGAAGCCGAACAGCAGGTCGAACTCACCATACTTGTAGGCCAGCTGCGGCTGGAAGTCGCGCTCCTGATCGCAACGCGGGCAATGCTGCGGCTCCGGTTCGCCCACCGGCACCACGCGTTCGCCTTGGCCGATCATGAACATCATGCGTGCCGTCCGCTTGCATGCATGCGAATTCTCCGTAGGCGTCAGAGTGGATGAAAGGCGTGGCGCCCGCTCGACGGATTATGTATCGAGGGTGATCGCGCCAGTAAGATCGGCTTGGCGAGGTCGGTAGCCACGGTCGATCAGTGCGCAGGCTAGCGCTGCTAAGCGCTCCTCTTGGCGAGCGCCCTGTCCGGTGAAGTTCGCCAATGCACCTTCGCTTAAAGACTCGGCGATATCCGGGCCTGAGAGGCCCGAGACAAGTTGCGAGGCCTCGTTGATTTCCTGTAGCTCAGGGAGCGAGGGCATATTGGCGAAGGCAGCGGGATTAGTGAAAACGAACTCGTGAGCGCGGTTCGCCGAAAGC
>NZ_JBGFFG010000429.1:0-2789 GCF_056175765.1 Pseudoxanthomonas sp. LjRoot204_2
GTGCCTGGACGCGCGAACGCAAGCAGGCGCTCGCCGCTCACCCGTAATCGCGCGCCAGCCGCTTCACGCTGTCGATGAAGTGCCGCTGCACCGGCATCGGCGGCTCGCCGTCGCGCAGCAGCGCGTGCAGCGTTACCGCCAGCGGCGGATCGAGCGGGCGGACCTGCACGGCGGGCCCCGCCGTTCGCGCGGTGAAGGCGTCCACCACGGCCACGCCATGCCCATCGGCGACCAGCGCGCGCGCCAGCGGGTACGTCTGCACGCGGATGCGCATGCGCGGCGGCGGTGCGAGATCCTGCAGGTGCTGGCGTACGGCACGCCCCAGGGCGTCCCTCACGTCCAGGCCGACCATCACCTGGCCGGCCAGGGCAGACCGCGGCAGTGGTTCGCGCATGGCGTCATCACTCCAGTAGCCGGGCGGTGCGATCGCGTGCGCGCGGCTTTCGCCCAATACGAGCTGGCGGATGCCGGGAACATGCACCGCCTGCAACGTCAGGCCGATGTCCGCATCGCGCAACCGCAGTGCATCGACGATCTCCCGCGTGTGCTGCGTCAGCAGTTGCACCTGGGCATCGGCATAGCGCGCCGACAATGCGCGCAGCGCAGACGGCAGCAGCGCCCCGGCCAGCGTCGGCGTGGCCACCACCCGCAACGCCGTACCGCCCGGCGCGACCACATTGCGGGCCAGGCGGTCGAGATCGGCCAGTTCGTCGCCGACACGCTCGATGTGCTCGCGCATCATCCGGCCCTGCGGCGTCAGCACCAGGCGTCCGTTCACGCGTTCGAACAACGCGAAGCCCAATCCCGTCTCGGCGTGCTGTAGCAACTTGCTGGCCGCCGGCTGCGAGATGTGCAGCAGGCGCGCGGCGCCGGTCAGGGTGCCCGCCTGCAGCAGCGCCTGGAACAGTTCGATATGGCGCAGGCGCATGCAGTCCCCTTCCCGGTGGCTCCCATCATACGTAGCCCCGACCCGCCTCCCCGGCGATCAGGCGGGCGGATAGAGCTCCAGCAACCGGTCCGCGATGCGCGCCACGCCGTCGGCGACAGGGTCCTGGCATGGCAGGCCGAAGCGCTTCTCGACGTGGGAACACAGGCTGGCCGCGTGTTCGCGCGACAGCCGCGACGTGTCCACCGCGATACCCGCCACCTGCACGCCCGGCGAGGTCAGGCGCGCCGCTTGCAGGTTCGCGGCGAGGCACTCCTCCAGCGCAGGCAGCGCGTAGTGGGGCAGGCCGCGCATGTGCTGGCGCGTGGGCTCGTGGCAGAGCACCAGCGCATGCGGCTGCGCGCCATGCAGCAAGCCCAGCGAAACACCAGCGAACGACGGGTGGAAGAGCGAACCCTGCCCTTCGATGAGATCCCAGCCACCATCGTCGCGTGCGGGGGAGACCCATTCCGCGCCGCCGGAAATGAAGTCGGCGACGACCGCGTCGATCGGCACGCCATGCCCGCCGGCAATGAAGATGCCGGTCTGCCCGGTGGCGCGGAAGTCCGCCGCGATGTTGCGCAACCGGAGTTCGCGTTCGATCGCCAGCGTGGTGTACATCTTGCCCACCGAGCAGTCGGTGCCGACGGTGAGCAGGCGCTTCCCGGCACGCAGCACGGCCTTGCCCACCTCGAGTGCCGGCGGGCGACGGGCATCGAACAGCACGCGTCCCAATCTGTCGGCCGCCTCCCGGATGCGCGGTTCGTCGGCCAGGCGCTGGTGCAGGCCCGAGGCCACATGAAGTCCCGCCTCCATCGCGGCCAGCACGGCCTCCACGGTATCGCCATCCATCACGCCGCCGGCATTGGYCACGCCGACCAACAGCGTCCGGGCGCCGGCGGCCCGCGCCTGCCCGACATCCAGGTCAGGCAGCCCGACGCTGGTCTTGCAGCGCGGTCCGCGGACCTGGCCCACGCACCAGGCCGGTCGCCAGTAGGCCAGGCCACGGGCGGTCTTGGCGGCCAGATCGTCCTGTGCGTTACCCAGGTAGAGCAGGTAAGGGGGTCCCCAGCTGGCGGACTCGGACATGCTCATTGCTCCTGGACACCGGCGGCTTCCGGCCCCGACACCGTAGCCAAGGGCGCCAGGGGCGGCCAATCGAAAACCGCGCGGGGTCCATAACCCCTGGTTGGGGTCGGCAGGCCGGCTACGCCAGCCGGCGGACCGCCGTAAGTGCTTGCGCGCAAAGGAGAACCCACGCATAATGCGCGGCTCGCTGCGTCCGGCATGTCCGGATCTGCGGCCGGAAACGCGATTCCGGCTTGGGTCAGCAGCGGTTTTCATGCCGTATCGCGTGGTGTCCGTCCTGCCCTGCAGGCCGTCCGCCGGGCCGCCGTCTCCCGGGCTATGGGCGACACAATTACTTATCGAGGTGCGTATGTCCCGCGTATGCCAAGTGACCGGCAAGCGTGTGATGACGGGTAACAACGTCAGCCACGCCAACAACAAGACTCGTCGTCGTTTCCTGCCCAACCTGCACGAGCGCCGTTTCTGGGTCGCCAGCGAGAACCGCTGGGTCAAGCTGAAAGTTTCCGCGCACGCGCTGCGCACCATCGACAAGAACGGCATCGATTCCGTTCTGGCCGAGCTGCGTGCCCGCGGCGAAAAGKTCTGAGGAGTAACTACACATGGCATCCAAGCGCGACAAGATCCGTCTGATCTCCTCGGCCAACACCGGCCACTTCTACACGACGGACAAGAACAAGAAGAACACCCCGGGCAAGATGGAAATCAAGAAGTACGACCCGGTCGTGCGCAAGCACGTGATCTACAAGGAAGGCAAGATCAAGTGACCTGTGGCGCG
>NZ_JBGFFG010000430.1:0-2772 GCF_056175765.1 Pseudoxanthomonas sp. LjRoot204_2
CCTCCTGGATGCGCGGGATGTCGGCGCTTTCCAGGCCCAGGTCGGTCAGCAACTGCGGCGACAGCGCCGCGGGCACCAGCGTCTGTTCGGATGGGGTCGTCGTCATGTGGCCTCCTTGGGTAGGGTTCGCTGCGCGACCGCTGTCTGCGTGGCAGACGGGGCGGGCAGGTGTTCGATGTGGGCTTCCAGCGCTTCTATCGTCCGCGTGGCGGAGGATAGCTGCATTCCGTGGTCGGCACCGGCGGCGACACCGAGCTGCTGGTCGAGCAGCACGGTCAGCAGGGGCAATTGCTGCGCGTGGCGCTCGGCGATGGCGAGTGCGTTGGCGGCGACCAGGTCCAGCTGGCTGGCGGTGATCTCGTAGGCGCTGCGCAGGGTGATGAGGTGCGCGAGCCGCGACGTCCCCGCGTGCGAGTCATCCGCGGCCTGCTGGCGCGCCAGGTCGTCGATCTCGCGTTGCAGGCGCGCGCATGCATCACGCAGTTGCTGCGCATGCGCGGCCAGCGTCTCATGCTGTCGGTGCAAGCGGGAGGCTTCGAAGCCGGCCTGCCGCAGCAGGATGCCGCTGCGCTCGCGCAAGGACCGTGCCTCGGCGGCCAGGCGGATGTCGCGGCCGATCAGCCGGCCCCAGAAGCCGACGCTACGGCGCAACGCGCGCGGATCGGCGGACAGCAGCACCGTGCGCAGGTCGCGCAACGTCGCCTGCAGGTCGCCCGCGCCGGCCTGCGCCAACGCACGGATCGCGGCGGCGTGTTCGGCGACGCCGATGGTGTCGGCGTCGGTGGAAGGCGGCAGGCTCACCTCCGCGGCTCCCCTTCTTCATCCTCGCCGGATGTCGACGGCGATACGTCCAGCGTGGGCGTCGGACGCTCTTCCTTGAAGGCGAGGCTGGCGATCACCTGGTCGAATTCCGCTTCACGCGGCGATCTCGGCTTGGCCTTGCGCGCACCGGCAGGCACGGGGGCCGCCACGTTACTGCGCATCGCCTGCGCCAGCGCGACGAGGGCGGCGTTGAGCTGGTCCTGCCGCACCATCGTCTGCTGCAGCGCCTGAAGTACCGGCGCTGTGTCCACGACCGCCGCTGCGGGGGCGGGCGTGACCGGCGTGGCGGTCTCCGGCATGCGCAGGGCGTGCAGGGCGGAGAGCAAGGCTTCCCAGGGCGCAGGTGCAGCCACTTCCACCGGCGCGGGTTCGCTCATCCGCTGCAGGCCGACGGCGATGTCGGCCAGCTGTGCGACCACGCGACCGCCGACATCCGCATCGTCTGCGCCCATCGCCTTGTTGCGCAGGAAGTCCGCCTTGATCTGGTTCCAGCGCGCCTGTTCTTCGCCGGTCAGCATGCTGCGCAACTCGCTGAGCTTGAGCAGGTTCTCTTCGGCCCCGGTGGTCAGCAACTGCGCCTCGCCGAGATAGTGGTCGGAAATCAGCTGCTGCAGCTCGGCAGCGTTCATGACCGGGGAAATCTTCTCCGCCAGCTTGTTCATGTTGCGGTAGCTGCCCTGCAGCCGGAACGGTGGTTCCACCCGGTACTTGTCCGCCTGCGCGGCGCTGGCGATGTACTGCTGGTTGACGCGGTAGACCACGTCACGCACGGTCAGCAGCCGCTGCAGCACGGCGACGATCTCGCCGATCTCCGCGCCGCTGTAGGCATGCGACAGCTGGTTGGTGCTGACGTCCTTGCCGCGCGCCTTGTCGACCAGCAGGTAGAGATCGGCCAGGTCGCGAGTGGCGAGCGGCGCGAGCACCGGGTTCGATGTCAGGCAGTTCTCCACGTAGCTCAGCAGGAAAGCGTCTTCCATTCCGCCGAGCACGTCGCCGAGGTTGTAGATATCGGCGCGGTTGGCCAGCATGTCGGGAATCTTGAAGACTTCGCCCGACTCCGTGTAAGGATTGCCCGCCATCACCACCGCGAACTTGCGCCCGCGCATGTCGTAGGTCTTGGTCTTGCCGCGCCACACGCCCTCGATGCGGCGCGTGCCGTCGCAGAGCGAGATGAACTTCTGCAGGAATTCCGGATGCGTGTGCTGGATGTCGTCCAGGTACAGCATCACGTTGTTGCCCATCTCCAGCGCGAGGTTGAGCTTCTCGAGCTCCTGCCGCGAGGTCGCATCCGGGGCCTGCGCGGGATCCAGCGAGCGCACCTCGTGGCCGAGCGCCGGTCCGTTGATCTTCATGAAGACCAGCCCCAGCCGGTGTCCCACGTACTCCATCAACGTGGTCTTGCCGTAGCCGGGAGGCGAAATCATCATCAGCAAGCCCATCAGGTCGCTGCGCTTGCTCTCGCCGACGGTGCCCATCTGCTTGGCGAGGTTGTCGCCGATTACGGGCAGGTAGACGTCGTTGATCAGCCTGTTGCGCACGAACGAGGTCAGCGGGCGCGCCTTGAACTCGGACAGGCGCATCGCCGCGCGTTCCCGCTGCGCCACTTCGCCGCGCAATGCCTGGTACCGCTGCCATGCCGGCACGAAGTGCTCGCGGTGCGTGGCGAAGCGGGCCGGCAGGTCGTCCACTGCCAGCGCCAGCCGTCCCTCGCGGATGCGCGCGTGCTCGCCCAGCAGGCCGTCGACGGTGGCCATCAGCGTGACGTGTTCGACCACGTGCGTCAGCTGCGGTCCGTGCCGCAGCAGCGCAATCGCTTCCGGCACGTAGGCGGCGAGAGGGGCATGGTCGGGCAGGGCGGCCAACGCTTCGAGCGCCTGCCGCAGCAGCGACCACGCCGCGGCGGGCTTCGCCTCCAGCCGTTGCAGTGCGCTGGCGAGGACGGCACCACCC
>NZ_JBGFFG010000431.1:0-2771 GCF_056175765.1 Pseudoxanthomonas sp. LjRoot204_2
GGGATGGAGTAGGCCTGCATGAAGCGCGTTTCAACGAAGAAGATCGAAACGACCCCCTCCCTATAGCGCCACGAAAGGCCCAGCTTGGATGTGACGATATCCAGCAACGAGGTGACGTCACCCTTGAACTGTTCCTGGATCATCGTCGGCGACGCATTGCCGAACGATGCCGCACGCATCGAACCACCGGCGGACGGCAGGCCCGGCAGTGCGGGCAGTGCGGGAATCCCACCGGTCGCAGGCTGCGCAGCCGCTTGGGCCTGCGGCGGATTGATGTTGTATCCGTCCTTCAGCGCGACCAGGGCATCCTGGGTAACGCGCACCTGCAGCTTGCAATCCGGATTGCGCGAAAGCACCTGGGCGAAGCCCAGTACGTCCAGCGGGACGGTCGGGTTGAAGACGATGTTGCATGTCATCGGCAAGGTGCGGTCGCGGTTGAGGACCTTCGGCGCACCCACGCCGAAATAGCCGTCCTCGACGACACGCACGACGGCGCCGTTGTCGACGTTCGCGGTGCCCTGCCGCACATGGTTCAGCGTGGCACTTGCCGCTTCCAGATCACGCCGGACGAGCTGATCCGAATCCTTGATGTTCTGTGTGGTCTGGCAGCCAGCCAGCAATGTGGCCATCAGGCCGACGAAGAAGATGGAACGCATGGACTTACTCCGTGACGTGAATGACTTGCTGGCGGACGTACAGCACTGCCTTGGCAGGCCGCTTGGAATTTGCGTAGACCTGGAACACCTTCGTGATGGCGTTGGTCAGATCGCCATCGAAACTCATCAGGGCCGGGATCTCGTAGTCGACGCCGGCATCCCACACCACGGTCCACTGCTCGGTCGCGGCCCATTCCTCGACCACCGAACGCAGCGATCGGCCGCCGCGGGCGACCCACTTCTTGACCGGCGCTGCCGGTRCAGCAACCACCGTGGCCTGTGCAGTAGCAACGCCCGGAACGCTGGCCGTAGCCGGCGTGACGGTCACTGTCGCCAAAGTGGCTTTGGGAGCCGCAGCCGGGGCGGTGACGCTCACCTTCCGGCGCTCCCAGTCCACATCCGCGTACACGCGGGCATCGGTGGCCACTTCGACAAGCACATCGGTCCAGGGCTTGCCGCCCTGCCAGGAAATCAGGCGCGAAGCCTGAGCACCCTCGGCAACGTCCACCGACCACCCTTGCGGGGCTACCTGCTGGAAGACCAGCGAGAGCGGCAGGTCCTTGCCGAAGCCATGGCGCAGCTCCCGTCCCGGGCTGGCGCCGTATTCGCGTACCGCCGGACGGCCGCGCTGGAATCCGAAGTCATCGGTCGGCGTGTTGGTGGCCTGGGCGCCAACCTGGCCGGCCGGCTTCTTGGCTTCCTCCACGACACGGAAGCCCGCGTGTGCCGCCATGGGCGCCGCGGCGATAAGCGCCGTCAKACTGAACTTGAGAATGCGATTGATCATTGCGCCATTGGCCCTGTCGCTGTGCCCCGTACCCCGAGAAGTCCGCTCATTACCCTCTGACCCTGGGCCTTTGCGTCTCCTGCCGTGTTTGTGCCGTCCGCCTCGACGATCGCTGAACTGGATTCGTCTAAACTTTCGTTAGCGGATAATACTTCACTTCCGTTTGTTTGTGTATTGTCGGCGATGGTCTCTTCTGCATCCGTCGCCGGCACGGGCTGTGCAGCGACTGGGCGATCCTGAGGATCGATGTTGCCCCCTCCGTCCGCGCCCAGCTGTTGCAGCAGCGCTTTGATCTCCGGATCAGCGCCGGTCATGACGGCCGATCCGACCAGCAGACACCGCCTCAGGTACTCTCCTGCAACGCGACTGCCTGCCAGGCCCATCACTTCGTCGTAGGCATGCAGGAAGCGGCTCTCATCCGGGCCATTGGAATTCATCGTGAACTGCAACCGACGCGCGACCTTGGCGCGATTGCGCTCTGCAAAGGTCTGCACCGGCCTCGCCTGCACGTCCTCGGCTGCCACCGCGTGGTCATCTGTCATAGATCACCCGCCATGGCCAACAGCCCGAACTTGTGCATGCCCCGCGCATTGCTGTGCTCGGGCTCTTGCGGCACGGTTACCGCATCACCCCAGCTGCTCCGCAGCAGCTGCCCGAGCGGCGTGGCGCCGGGGCCGCACACCAACAGCATCGGCTTCTGCAGTACGTGCGCCTGGATCATCTGCTCGATGGCTTCGCCAGAGCTGCGTGCCAGGGCGGCGAATGCCGCTTCCAGTGATCCCACGCATGACCACACCGATCCTCGACGGTGGTACTGACCTTTCAGCAGCGCGTTGATCGCCCCGCGTACCGGCAGGTCATCGAGTGCATGCTTCTGCAGCAATGACTGGCCAAGCGCCATCAACGCCTCGCTCCAGCCGTGAGGCAGCTCGATGCGGCTGCCCGGCACCATCTCCTGCGTGGCGGCGTCGAAGGCAGCGAGCGTGGTGCCCCGGTGTGCGATGTCGACCACGACCACAGAGCTCACGTCCTGCGGTGGATCAAGCAGCTGGCCGGTGGGACTGAACGCCCAGTCCATGAAAGCCGCAACGGTTCGGGGTAGTACACGAACCTTCAGCGAAGGCAGAAGCGTCGTGTCGTCTGCCGACGTGGTCGGCTTCTCGAACGAACGCTGCACCTGGTCGACCAACGTGCTCGCCGCGTTGGCGTCGGTGAAGTAGTCCTTCATGGGCAGGGATGCCATCAGATGAACCGATTCACCTGCCCGAGCGCCAAGACTGCGGGCCGCAGCTGCGTGGACGCGGACCCGACGCGCCGGCGAGGTGATT
>NZ_JBGFFG010000432.1:0-2759 GCF_056175765.1 Pseudoxanthomonas sp. LjRoot204_2
TCCCGGTAGCAACGGAGAACGAGAAAGGCCCCAGAAACTGGGGCCTTTCAGTGGTGATCACGTGAATCGCCTACGCGCAGGGATCAGCTACGCGCGGCATCCTCAAAAGGGATATCGTCCGAACTGTCGATTGCCGGCGGCGCTTCGGTCGGAGCGCGCTGGTTGTCGGGCTTGTCCAGGAAGATGAACTCGTCGACCACCACATTCGTCTGGTAGCGCGGCTTCTCTTCGCCTTGCACCTGGTAGCTCTCGGTGCGCAGTCTGCCATCGATCAGGATGTACGATCCCTTGCGGCCGTGCTCGCACAGGATTTCGGCGGACTTGCCGAACGCGACGACGGATGTCCATTCGGTGCGTTCCTTTCGGTCGTCTCCGGTACCCCACACTTCGGTGGTAGCGACCTGGAAGCGCACGAAGTTCTTGCCACCGTTGCTGGAACGAAGCTCCAGCGCGTTACCAATGAAGCCCACAAGCTGGGCCTTCGAGAAACTGCGTCTTGCCATGATGTTGGCCCCTGTGCCCGATACGCTCAGGCGTGGCGTTGGGATGGATGAGGGAGTGGCATCGACGCATCCCGTCGCCGACGCCGAAGGTGTTACGGGCGCGGGCTGGAGATCTCGTCGTCGAGGTCATCGTCGACCACCGCCTCGCTGGCCAAGTGCGCGCTCGGGCGTGCACCGCTGAGGGCTTCGTAGGCTTTGGCAATGAGTGCGCTGGTAGCCGGATCGGCTGACGCCTCAGCGCTGAGGTTCGCCTTGTCCATGGCTTGTGCCATCTGCTCCACCAGGGAGCGAAGCTCAGCGTAGGACGTGACGTTGGTGAGCGGGGCGGGAGCTACCTGCTCCAGCGCCATGCGTGCGGCGCCAAGATCGAATTCGGCCGTGCTGCGCTGATCGCCCAGCCCGAAGGACTGGGTGTACTTCAGCCCTTCGCGCACGTCCTTGTCCAGCATGTTGCGCAGAGCGAAGGTGCTGACGATCGCGTTGCGATCGCCAATGCCGTGCTCGATGTAGTTGACGGCTTTGCGCAGGTGCTTTGCCAGCTCGTCCCGCTGACCTACGAGCTCGTACGAGCTGCGGAACAGCTCCATGGTCACCGCATCGCCTTCATGCGGAAGGATCTCCGCCAGGCTCTTGCGCGTGAACTGCCCGGCAATCGGATTGCCGTGCTCGTCCAGCTTGGGCTGGGGGGCGCCGACGATGGTGCGGCCGACGATCGAGAAGGGGCCCGCAAGGGCAATGGCTTTGGTGGGGAGGGTGTCCATGGGGGCCACAATAGGAGATCACAGTAAAAGTTGCAACTTTGGTTAGAGTATCCGAAACTAACCGGGTCAAGAACACGCTCAGGGCCGTACTAGCTCGGTTTTGAGACCCCTCGCACAGTCGAAATGCACGGAGCTTTCGAGATGACACGGGAACAAGCACTCAGGAAGGTGATGGCATGCCTGCGGATGGCCCAGTCGGGCTCCGCGAACAGCCAGGAGGCGGCCACCGCGCTGCGGCACGCCCGGGTCCTGATGGACCAGTACGGCCTCACCGAGATCGATCTGAACGAAGACGTCATGGGCTTCTTCAGCGCCAAGACCCGCTATCGGGGTGGCGAGCTGCCCACCTCATTGATCGCGCTTGCATGCGTCGTTGACCGCATGTACGGCTGCATGTCGATCGTGCGGATGCGCCATGGCGCGACGGAAGTGACTTTCGGAGGGCCGCCGGCCGCGGCGGAAGTGGCCTCCTACGCCTTCACCGTATTGCGCCGCATGCTGGAGCGCGACCGGACCCAGTACCTGGCGCGTGTTCGCAAGGCCAAGAGCCGCCGAGAGCGCGGTGAGCTGTTCGCCTCCGGCTGGGTGCGCGCCGTTCGCGACCGCCTGCCGCCCATGGGTCTGACGGACGAGCAGACCCAGTCTCTGGAGCGCGGCTTCCGCGCCAAGTTCGGCGAGATGGAATCCACCACCGGGAAGGTCATCGGCAAGCCTTCGCGCAGCGATGCCGCTATCCGGGACGTCGTCAACGGCGTGCTGAAGGGCCGTCAGGCACACGTGGCCCCCGGCCTCGGTACGAGCAGCCGTGCGAGTGATCAGCTCCAGCTGGAGCACCAGGCATGAGCCGGCGCAAGAAGATCGCCGCAGGCCAGATCTGGGTGGCCTCACGTGCCACCGCTCGTGGGAGCACCCGCGCCGCGCCCAAGCGCCCGCGCACGGTCACCCGCACGGTACTGGCGGTGATCGAGGACAAGATCTCCTACACGGTCGGCGGCCCGCTGCCGCGGTACTGCCATCGCCGGGCGTTCCTGCTCTGGGCCCGCACGTACGCCGCCAAGGCAAGGGCGACGCATCGCCAGCCGCCGCCGCTGCAGCTGGTGGCGCCGCCCTCCGGGAGGGCTCGTCGTGCGAAATGAGCCTATGCGCAAGGCCCTGGGGCAGTACATGACGCCGGCGTATGCCGCCGAGCGCCTGGTGGAGCAGTTTCTCCCCAACCTGACCAGCCACGACTTCGTCATCGAACCGACCTGTGGTGATGGCGCATTCCTGCAGGCCATTCCTGACCACGTACCAGCCCTGGGGATCGAGATCGATCCCGTGCTTGCGGACATCGCGCGTGAGCAGACCGGTCGCAAGGTCATCACCGGCGACTTCTGCATGGTCGATATCAACGCACCGGTCACGCACGTCATCGGCAACCCGCCGTTCAAGACCAAGCTCGTCGA
This sequence comes from Pseudoxanthomonas sp. LjRoot204_2, assembly GCF_056175765.1. Taxonomy (NCBI): domain Bacteria; kingdom Pseudomonadati; phylum Pseudomonadota; class Gammaproteobacteria; order Lysobacterales; family Lysobacteraceae; genus Pseudoxanthomonas; species Pseudoxanthomonas sp. LjRoot204_2. The sequence goes on from NZ_JBGFFG010000432.1 coordinate 2,710, forward strand.
ACAGATCCTCGATCGATGCCACCTGTTGCTCCCGGAAGAGGGCACTGCTG
>NZ_JBGFFG010000433.1:0-2746 GCF_056175765.1 Pseudoxanthomonas sp. LjRoot204_2
CTTTCAGTGTGAAGGCCGGTTACGCGCGTGCGCAAACGCATGAGCAGGTTATCGATGCGATGGCCTCTTACGGCTTTTCCGTCCAGGCCATCAGTGGTCTGGACGAGATCCAGGAGACGTTGGAAGTCCTGGAGCTGATCGCGGTGCGTAGCAGTGAAGTGCCCGAGACGGACTTCATCAATCTGCTGCCAGGTCGCGATCGCCACTTCGTTGGGGAAGAGGTATACGCCATCAGCGGTGTATACGCCGACCAGCAGGGTGGGCCTGTCTCGGGCTTTGCCGTCGCCGGCACGGAAAAAGAGCTGTATGCCTCGCTGGAGGCGCTTGGCCTTCGCATTACCTCCCATCTCTCGCTCGCTCAGGCGCGATCGAAGGTGGCCGAGATGGTCGCCCTGAACTGTGGCGATGAAGATCTGATCGATCTGGAAGGCGAGCTGGCGCACTGACGCCAGAGCTCCGCCTCAACCCGCTGTAACCCTTTCACTACCGCTTCTCGGGCGCCGTTGCGTCCGAGTATGTGGTCGTGTATTGTTCGCCTAGCAACTTACTACAACGAAAGTTAGCGGGGAAACTCAAATGTCAGTTAGCACCAGCAACACCCAAGGTGAGATCGATCCGAGGGTGCTGGAGAAGATGCGCATGGCGGGCATCGCCTTGAGCGCGGCGGAGATCGCCAAAGCCGCCTTCTACAAGAAGAACTTCGGCCGATTGATCACTGTCGTGTTGGTGCTGCTGCTGATCATGGCTGCCTTGGCTGGCGTGATCGCGTACCAAGGTGTGCTGCTGGCGCAGGGCAAGCGCGAATATTTCACCATCGACACTAACGGCCGAATCGCTCCGATTCTCGCCGTGTCCGATCCGGTGGTAACGCAAGGCCAGCTGCTTGAGCGCTTCAAGGTCTGCGTCAGCCAAGCCAACGACTACAACTTCGTCGACTACCAGAAGCGCCTTGCCGAGGCGCAGGAGTGCTTCACCGACGCAGGCTGGGAGCAGTTCGCAGAAGCGCTGACCCGATCTGGTGCTCTGACGCAGGTCCGTGAGCGCCGCCTGATCGTGAGCTCAGTTGCCACGGGCCCTGCCATCGTCATTCGCCAGGGCAAGCGCAACGGCGTGTACACGTGGGAAGTGCAGATGCCCATCCAGCTCACCTATCAGGGTGGTCCGGACGGCAAGAGCAATACCGCCCAGCGTCACCTCGTGACCGCCCTGTTGCAGCGAACCAACGAGAACAGGTTCTCCGTGGGCATCGCGCAGTACGTGGTCAAGGAGGAATAAGTCATGCGTCCGAGCCTGCTCGCGATCGTTTCCCTCGCACTCGCCCTGCCTTCGGTGGCTGCGGCGCAGGCGATCCCCACCCCTGGCAGTGCAGCGCCCGCGCCACAGGCGGCCGTTGCTGCACAAGCCTCAGTCCCCCCGGCCCCGGTACCGGCTGCAGAAATTCCCCCTCTGCCGCCGTTGCCGGAGGTCGGTCAAGAATCCTTCAAGCGTCTGTCCAACGAGTCCGCACCGCTCACGCCGCAGCAGATTCGTGAAATGGCGCGGATGATGGAGCAGGCCGAGCGTGCAGCGGCGGAACAACCGCGATACACGCCCAAGGCCGTGTCGTCCTCCGTGGTCGCCAACCTGGCGCCGGGTGCGACGCCGCCGGTTGTGCGCTTGTTCGCCAACCATGTGACCACCGTGGTGTTCATGGACCAGCTCGGCAACCCGCTGAGCATCCGAGCGGTTGATCTGGGCGCGCCGGAAGGATTCAGCCTCACGCACTCGGCACAGGAAGACGGGACCACCAGTTTCGTTTCGCTATCGCCCAAGTCGCTTTATGCCAGCGGGAACATCGTGGTGGCGCTCGAAGGCGTCAGCGCTCCCGTCGCCCTGACTCTCATCTCGGGTCAGCGAGAAGTGGACTACCGCGTCGATGTCCGCGTTCGCGGTGTGACTGCCAAGGGCGTGGTGCAGGCGTCAGGCCTGCCGGGCAACGTCGGCAACGAAACAATGTCGATGCTCGGCGGCTTCACGCCCGAAGGTTCCAAGGCGCTTCGCACCAGCAGTGATGCGGTGCAGGCCTGGTCCATGGGCGATCGGTTTTACGTCCGCACGCCGGCATCTTCCACGCTGCTCTCCCCGGCGCACCTGGAAATGGTCAAGGCGCCCGATGGATCTGCCGTCTACGTCATCCCACCCACGCCCGTACTGATGCTGCTTGCCGGCAATGACACGGCCAGCGTCACGATCACCGGCTACTGAGGCATCTGCATGAGCACGTCGAAAGCCTCCAATGTGAAGTCTGCGATGTCCAATCCGCGGACTCGCACGATATTCCTGGGCACCATCATCGGCGTCATCGTGATGGTGGTCGTCCTGGGCATGATTCTTTCAGGCTCCGGTGAAAGTAAGGACCCCGCACTGGCAAGCGAGGTGTCGGCTGCGCCCGAAGTGCAGGGTTCGTTCGAGACTGCTGGCGAGTCGACGGCCGAGTACGACGCGCTGCTCGCTGCTAGCAACAAAGAGAGCGCCGAGAACGCGCTGGCTGATGGAACCAGCTCGATCCCCGTGCCGCGAGGCACTGTTGAGCAGTCGCTGATCGATCCGGCAGTAGAGCCGACCACCCCCGGTATGGCAGCAGCGCCGGCTGCGGCCGTACAGCCGGTCGTCGTGCCCCCGCCGATGAATCCCGCCGATGACCCGGCCTACCAAGCGAGCCTGGCGGCGAACGAACAGGCGATTCTGGCCCGCCAAACCGCAATGA
>NZ_JBGFFG010000434.1:0-2731 GCF_056175765.1 Pseudoxanthomonas sp. LjRoot204_2
CGCCCAGCGCAGCCAGGACCAGCCCGGCCAACAAGGTCATTCGCATCGTGTATCCCCCGGATGAGACCCGAAACCTAACCGGCCGCGCCGCGCCTTGCCAAGTGCGTGTGTCGCAGTCGTGCCAGAATCGCGCCACAACAACAAGAAAAAGAGGTTTCCATGAAGGACAAGAGCGAGATCGTCGACAACTGGTTGCCGCGCTACACCGGCGTGCCGCTGGACCAGTTCGGCGAGCATGTGCTGCTGACCAATTTCGGCGGCTACCTCAATGTGTTTTCGCAGTTGACCGGTGCGCCCATCGTCGGCCTGGACCGTCCGATGGCCAGCGCCACCGCCGACGGCATCACCATGATCAACTTCGGCATGGGCAGCCCCAACGCCGCGACGATGATGGACCTGTTGTCGGCCATCATGCCCAAGGCGGTGCTGTTCCTCGGCAAGTGCGGCGGCCTGAAGCGCAAGAACCAGCTGGGCGACCTGGTGCTGCCCATCGCGGCCATCCGCGGTGAAGGCACCAGCAACGACTACCTGCTGCCGGAAGTGCCGGCGCTGCCCGCGTTCGCCCTGCAGCGCGCGGTGTCGACGATGATCCGCGACCTGGGCCACGACTACTGGACCGGCACCGTCTACACCACCAACCGCCGTGTGTGGGAACACGACACGGCGTTCAAGGAGCGCCTGCGCGCGATGCGCTGCATGGCCATCGACATGGAGACCGCCACCGTCTTCGCCGCCGGCTTCGCCAACCGCATTCCCGTGGGCGCGTTGCTGCTGGTCAGCGACCAGCCGATGATCCCGGAAGGTGTGAAGACCGAGGCAAGCGACGCCAAGGTCAGCTCGTCGTTCGTGGAGAACCACATCACCGTGGGGATCGAGGCGTTGAAGCTGATCCGGCGGAATGGGAAGTCGGTTCGGCATCTTCGGTTTGACGAATAACGGGATGGCCATGCTGGTGTGCAGGCCGTCGGCTCTGCAAACAATGCTGCTTGCCGGCAGCATGGTGCTGGCAGGCTGTGTATCGATACGACACGACGACACGATGCCACCCGACATCGAGGTAAGTGCGATCAAGGTCGATGCAGTGGCCGGAAGCGGAACAGTGGTCGTCACCAATCATTCCCGCAGACGGGTGTTGATACGGACCAACGACCTGGTTTGGCAACAGGATGCGACTACCCGGCGCGTCCCGCGGCCTGACCTCGATTTTGGCGACAACGCTGTCGTGCTGACGCATGATGCGCGTCTGGACGCGGGTGAATCACGTGAGTACATGGTTACCCCCGCGATGGGGGCGTCCCGCTGCGAGCATCCCGCCATCCATGTGTGCTGGGACAACCGGAGCTGGACATGCGAGCAGTACTGGCTTGTTCCTGCGAGCCAGTCATGGAGCGAGTTGATGCGGACGCCGGGCTAGGATCGCACTTGACCCGCCGTTTGGTTCCCTCGAGGGCGCCTCTGCAGGATAGACCGCATGAACCTTGAAACGATCGAAATGAAGGCCTTCGTTCCCGCACGTGATCTGGCTGAGTCCATCGCGTTCTACGAGGCGCTGGGTTTCAAGGCATCGATGGAGTCGGACGACCTGGCCTATGTCCATCACGGCAGGACGTCGTTCTTGCTGTCGCAGTTCTACCTGCGCGAGCACGCGGAGAATTTCGTCATGCACCTGCTGGTCGAGAACGCGGACGACTGGCACCGGAATATCGAGGCGTCAGGTGTCGTCGAACGGTTCTCCGTCCGTCTGAGCTCACCGGATGACCGGCCATGGGGCCTCAGGGACTTCACCCTGATCGATCCGACCGGTGTGCTGTGGCGCATCGGGCATGTCATTCCGGATCGATGAACGTATCCAGCGACGCGCCGAGGTGGCGCATGAGGCTGGTCATCGCCCTGCGCGTCATCGGATGGATGACTGTGTCGGCGGCGCTGCTTGTCTCCGCCCTGTGCGCCATCCTGTTCTTCGGTCGCCGGCCGGAGGACTTCGAAGGCACCGCCCAGATGGCGGCGGTCTATGTTGGCCTTGTTTACGGTCTTCCGTTGCTGGTGGTCGGTAGCTTCATTCTGTGGTTTGCCGGCCGAGCACGCAGGCCGCAGCAGCCTGATACTTCATACGAGCCGGAGATAACGCCATGAACGAATCCAACGACATCATCACCTTCTGGAAGAACGCCGGCCGCGAAAAGTGGTTCGCCAACGACGACGCCTTCGATGCCGAGTTCGACCAGCGCTTTCGCGGATTGCACTTCCGCGCGGCGCGACGCGAGTTGGAAGGCTGGATGGGTGATGCCGAGGGCGCGCTGGCGTTGATCCTGTTGCTGGACCAGTTTCCGCGCAACTGCTTCCGCGAGAGCGCGCACTCCTACGCGACCGATGGTTTGGCGCGGCACTACGCCGATCGCGCCATCGAGGCCGGTTTTGATGCGCAGGTCGATCCGGCGCTGAAGATCTTCTTCTACATGCCTTACGAGCATTCCGAGGCGCTGGAGGACCAGCAACGTTCGCTGGATCTGTTCCATGCGGTCGGCAATGAGGAGTACATGAAGTACGCCCAGCTGCATTACGACCTCATCGCACGTTTCGGGCGCTTCCCGCATCGCAATGAGGCGATGGGGCGCTCCTCCACGCAGGAAGAGCGCGACTACCTGGCCAGTGGCGGCTTCCACGGTTAGCGGGCTGGACATGCATCTGTGGGAGCGACGTCAGTCGCGATGGGAAAGCACAGGTATTCGGT
>NZ_JBGFFG010000435.1:0-2730 GCF_056175765.1 Pseudoxanthomonas sp. LjRoot204_2
GGCATCGCTCAGCACGAAGCGCACCTGCTGCTTCACGTACACCGCCTTGGCGAACGGGCACAGGTTCAGCCCGATCACCGCGCGCTCCACCCAGCGACGCGTGGCGTCGATGGGGTCGCTTGCCGCGCCCGTGGTGGCCGGCGTATCAGTCACGGAAGTTGTCGAACTGCAGCGGCAGCTCGAATTCGGTCTTCTTCAGCAGCGCGATGACGTCCTGCAGGTCGTCGCGCTTCTTGCCGGTGACGCGCAGCTTGTCGCCGTTGATCTGCGCTTCTACCTTCAGCTTGGCGTCCTTGATCGTGGTGACAATCTTCTTCGCCAGCTTCTGCTCGATGCCCTGCTTGACGGTGATCTTCTGGCGCGCGCCGGCCAGGTTGGTTTCCACATCGCCGAATTCCAGGCAGCGGGCGTCGATCTGGCGCGCGATCAGGCGCGCACGGAGGATATCGGTCATCTGCTTGAGCTGGAAATCGCTGGGCGCGGACTGGGTGATCAGCTTCTCTTCCAGCACGAACTTGGCGTCCACGCCCTTGAAGTCGAAACGGGTGGAGAGTTCGCGGTTGGCCTGGTCCACGGCGTTGGTGAGCTCGTGGACGTTGACTTCGGAGACGACGTCGAAGGAGGGCATGGGGGGAATCCTGTTACCGGGCGCGGAATTCTACCGTGCGCCGGGAAGCGGGATCGCGTCGGCCGAGGGCAGCGCGTTGGCGGGACGTCGCCGCCCCACGAGACGGCGCACCGTTTCGCACAGCAACAGCGGGACGATCCAGCTGCACCAGAGCAGGGTCGCGATCAGGGTCGGCGACGGCACGAGTCCGCCGGCAATGGCGAGGGGCAGCGACAGGCGGAAGACGATCGGCGCCAGCGTCACCGCGTAGTTGCGGACCATCCAGCGGCGGTGTCGGTCCACGAGGCCGTGGCGGATGGCGATGAAGCCGACCAGCGCGGTGGCCAGCCAGGCCAGTGCGGTCGACGAGAACGCGATGCGGATGGCGAGCGGCGCAGGCGAGCTGGCGATCAGTCCGGCCGCGCCGGTCGCGGCGACCAGCATGCCCGACAGGTAGACGCGGCCCATCACGCGGTGCATGCGCGGATGGCGTCGGCGCGACTGGGTGAAGAACTGCACCGGACCCAGCAATACCGTCGTGAGTCCGCCGGCCAGATGCATCCACAGCCAGCCCCGCCGCGTCATGAACATGCCGTAGGCGGTCGAATCGAGATGCCGATATTTCCCAYAGGCGGCGACCAGGAACTCGATGCTGGCGAGCCCGAGCAACAGCCACAGCACCGCCCAGGCCAAGCGCACGGCAAGCCGCGAGCGGGGCGATGCAAGGGTGCCTGGAGCGATCACAGTCATGGGCCTGCCTGCAGGATGGACGCGCGCAGGGTAGCGCACGCGCGGCGGAACATGACCAGGGAGGCGATAATGCCGCATGACCACCCCCCGTTCCTCGCTTACGTCCGCCGTCCTGCTGATGCTGGCCGCGGTGCTGCTGTTCGCGCTGATGGATGCCGGCCTGAAGCTGCTCTCTGCGCAGTACCCGCCGCTGCAGGTCGCAGCGCTGCGTGGGCTGTCTTCGCTGCCGCTGGTGGCGATCTGGGTGCTGGCGACGGTGCCGGCCGTTTCCCTGTTGCGCGTGCACTGGCCGCTGCACCTGCTGCGCGGCGCGCTGGGCATCGCGATGATGGCCGGGTTCGTCTACGGCTTGCGCACCATGCCCTTGTCCACGGCCTATGCGATCACCTTCGTGGCGCCGCTGCTGGTCACCGCGATGGCGGGGCCGCTGTTGAAGGAGCGGGTGGGGGCGGGGCGCTGGACCGCGATCGTCATCGGTCTGGTCGGCGTCCTGGTGATCCTGCGGCCGACCGGCGAAGGCATGTTGACCGCCGGTGGCCTGGCCATTCTCGTTGCGGCCATCTGCTATGCGCTGGGCGCGGTCACTGTGCGCATGCTCGCGCAACGCGACAGCACGCAGGCGCTGGTGCTCTGGTTCGTCGTGCTGCTGTCGCTCGGGGCGTCGTTGCTGGCACTGCCCGCATGGAAGCCGCTGCAGGCCTCGCACGGCTGGATCATCGCCGGGGTGGGCGTGTCCGGCTCGCTGGCGCAGGTCGCGCTGACCGAAGCCTTCCGCCGCGGCGAGGCGTCGTTGATCGCGCCGCTCGAATACACCGCGCTGATCTGGGGCGTGATCCTCGATGTCACGCTGTGGTCGGTGCTGCCCGACGGCGTGACCTGGATCGGCGCCGGCATCATCGTCGCCAGTGGCCTGTATCTGCTGCGCCGGGAGAACGTGCACGTGGAGTCGGAACACCCCTGACGCCGCCGCGTTTTGCGGCATCATGCGCGCATGCCCATCGTCCTCGTCCTGCTGTTCGTCTTCCTGCTGCTCGCCCTGTGGGTGGTGCTGCTTCCGCTGTCGCTGTGGCAGCGATACCGCTATGGGCGCTCGCGACGCATGGCGCGTGGGTGGCTGCTGGCGCTCAACGCCTGGAGCCTGCTGGTCTCGGTCGCGATCTTCCTCGTCGTCAGTGCATTCGGCCTGATCTGGTGGCCCGACAGCCYGCTGGGTGCGGGCGCGGGATTGGCGGCCGGCGTCATGCTGGGCCTGCTGGGCCTGTGGCTGACGCGCTGGGAAGTCGCGCCGCAGGGCGTGTTCTACCAGCCCAATGCCTGGCTGGCCCTGCTGYTGGTCGTCATCGTCGCCGCACGCATCGTGTGGGGGATGGTGC
>NZ_JBGFFG010000436.1:0-2718 GCF_056175765.1 Pseudoxanthomonas sp. LjRoot204_2
GCTTCCATTCCTCTCTATGTGCTGCAGCTCGGAGAGACGGCGTACTGGGCGTTAGTTGGCGGTTCTACTTTGCTGGTTTTTTCGGGTGCCGCGCTCGGCTTGACTGGTACGATTCTTCTGTTCCGGTCGTACGCCAAACTTGCGGAGCGTGCTGGTCCAAGCTCAGTAGCCGGCACCTAACAATTCATTCCAGCCGAATCGGTAGTTCCTACGGTTTAGTGGACACCTTGACCTAACCCTCAGGAGTGTCCCAATGCCAAAGCCAGACCCCAGAACCATTCATCGCTACAGCGATGCCTTCAAAGCCTCCGTCGCTCGCTTGAGCCAACAGATCCCAGTCGAGCCTGACAGTTCAGGCGAACCGGATCCGCGTCGCGGAGAGACACAAGGCGTTCGCCATCACACCGGGCAGCCTTGTCGATTGAGGAAGAAGGTGGGCCGGTAGCACACGAGCCGCGCAGACTGCTGAGTACGGCAAACCAGAGCCACTGGCGGTGATCGTTCTCGAAGCCGCACGCACGATGCATCAGATCATGCATGCTGTGCTGAAGAACTTCGGATATGCCATCAGGAGCTTGCATGCAGAAGGACGACTATTGGTTCCGGGCGAAACGGTCCGGCTGGGGTTGGGCCTTGCCGATCCGATGGCAGGGGTGGCTGGTCTATGGTGTGTCCCTGGCGCTGCTGGTCTCTGTCTTCCTGTTGTTTCCACCCGACCGGCACGTCGTCCCCTTCATGATCGGCACGTGGGCCGTGCTGCTGGCGCTGATCGCGATCTGTTGGCTGAAGGGCGAGCCGCCGCGCTGGGGCAAGTAGCCGCGCCGCAGGATCGTGGCAGACTCGATGCACTCCACTTTTCGACCACGTCTCCGGTAGGGAGCTGACGTACATGAGGATATCCCGCAAGCACGCACTGATCGGCGGTATCGCTGCCATCGCACTCGTCATCGCCTTGCAGGCCTTCAACAGCGCCGGCTGCTACGACCATACGCTGCTGACGTTCCTGCAGGTGCTGGGCATGTTTCGTCTGGTGCCGTTGCTACCGGCGGTGATATCGCTGTTCACCGCCAACCCGTTGCGGGCCGCCGGCGCCTGCCTGCTGTTCGCGCCGTGGCTGGTGTTCGCCTACTACACCGATTGCGTGCGTCCCTATCAAGGCGGCGGTGCGTCGATGATCTACGTGGCGGTACTGCTATGGGGCACGCCGTGCGCCATCGTCGGCGCGCTGTTGACTGGAACGGTGATGCGACTGTTCGGCATGTCGGTAGCGCCGCGTCGATAGCCTGGCGCGGATCGGCGCAACGAGCGCGGCGCGCCCTATTCCGTCTCTTCCGGCGGCAGCACGATGCCGTCCGGATCCACCGCCAGGCGACCGGCGGCGAGCACGGCCTGGGTGCGGTTGGTGACGTGCAGCTTGCGCAGGATGGCGGTGACGTGGGCCTTGATGGTGGCTTCGGACACGCCCAGGTCGTAGGCGATCTGCTTGTTGAGCCGGCCGGCGCCGAGCATCTGCAGCACCTTGAACTGCTGCGGGGTCAGGTCGCGCAGGCGCTGTGCCGTTTCCTGCTCGTCGCGGCTGGTGGCGGGCGCGTTGTGCGCTTCTTCGGGCACCCAGCGTTCGCCATCGAGCACCGCCCCGATGGCCTGGCCGATGGTGTCGGAATCGGCCGACTTGGGRATGAAACCCAGCGCACCGTGGTCGAGCGCGCGGCGCATCACCGCCGGCTCTTCGCGCGCGGACACGATGACGACCGGCAGCTGCGGATGCAGCGCGCGCAGGTGCACCAGCGCGTTGAAGCCATGCGCACCGGGCATGTTGAGGTCCATCAGCAGCAGGTCGGCGTCGGGATGCGCGTCGACCAGCAMGTACAGCGCGTCGACGCTGTCGGCTTCATGCAGCTTCACGCCGGGCATTACGCGCTGTACCGCGCCGCGGAGGGCTTCGCGGAACAGCGGGTGGTCGTCGGCGATCAACAGGGTGGGCATGGCGGTGCGATCCATCGTGATGGGAAAGGGTAATCCTTGATGCGTTTGCGTGCACAGGGCGGCGTGTCCCGCCCCGTGTAGCCCGTCTGCCCTCCCCAGCAGCCGGTTACTTCACCTTGCGTTCGGCGACCAGCGATTCGACGACCGACGGGTCGGCCAGTGTCGAGGTGTCGCCCAACTGCTCGGGTGCGTTCTCGGCGATCTTGCGCAGGATGCGGCGCATGATCTTGCCCGAACGCGTCTTCGGCAGGCCCGGCGCCCACTGCAGGTGATCCGGCGTGGCGATCGGCCCGATCTCCTTGCGCACCCAGGCCACCAGTTCTCTCAGCAGTTCGTCGCTCTGCGCTTCGCCGGCCTTCAGGGTGACGTAGGCGTAGATGCCCTGGCCCTTGATGTCGTGCGGGAAGCCAACGACGGCCGCTTCGGCCACCTTCGGATGCGCGACCAGCGCGCTTTCCACTTCGGCGGTGCCGATGCGATGGCCCGACACGTTGATGACGTCGTCGACGCGGCCGGTGATCCAGTAATACCCGTCGGCGTCGCGACGGCAGCCGTCGCCGGTGAAATAGGTGCCCGGATACGTGCGGAAGTAGGTGTCGATGAAGCGCTGGTGGTCGCCGTACACGGTGCGCATCTGGCCCGGCCAGGAATCGAGCAGCACCAGGTTGCCTTCGGTCGCGTCGTCGAGCTGCTCGCCGTTGGCGTCGACCAGCGCTGGGCGTACCCCATAGA
>NZ_JBGFFG010000437.1:0-2709 GCF_056175765.1 Pseudoxanthomonas sp. LjRoot204_2
CATCCACGCCACCGATCCGGAGCGCAGCCAGCGCGCGCTGGAGGTGTATCGCCTGACCGGCAGGCCAATCAGCGACCTCCAGAACGACGCGCGCGGCGCGCGCCTGCCGTTCCGCGTGCTGAAGCTGGTGCTGGCCCCCGCCGACCGCGCAGTGCTGCACGCGCGCATCGCGCGACGCTTCGACCTGATGCTCGACGCAGGCTTCCTGGACGAAGTGCGTCGCCTGCGCGCGCTGCCCGGCATGCAGGCCGTGGCCGCGCCGCTCGATCTGCCGGCGGTGCGCGCGGTGGGCTATCGCCAGGCCTGGGAGTTCCTCGACGGGCAGAGCACGGCCGCCGACTTCCGCGAGCGTGCCATCGCCGCCACCCGCCAGCTCGCCAAGCGGCAGCTGACCTGGCTGCGCGGGGAGCGGGATGTCCGCTGGTTCGATCCCGCCACCGATCGCGCCCGGCTGGACGAGGCGCTGGGCCTGTTCCTGCCGGCATCGTGAGCCATCCGGGCCACATTGTCCGGAATTGGGACCCGTTGCCGCACTTGGCGGCGCCCCGCCGGGCCGATGTTGTGTAACATCGGGTCTTCCGGGCGGCAGGGGAGCTGTTCGCCGGCCCGGTACGGCAGCACCCAACTAACTATAAGAACGCAAGGCGGGAGTACGTCATGTCCAAGGGGCAATCCCTGCAGGATCCTTTCCTGAATGCACTGCGGCGCGAGCGCGTCCCGGTGTCGGTCTACCTGGTCAACGGCATCAAGCTGCAGGGCACCATCGAATCCTTCGACCAGTTCGTGGTCCTGCTGCGCAACACGGTCAGCCAGATGGTCTACAAGCACGCCATCTCCACCGTGGTGCCGGCGCGCAACGTGCGCGTTGGCCCGGGCGGCGGCTACGTGCAGCAGGGTGACGAGGACGCGGACGGCGGCGACGACGAAACCGCGTGATAATGCGTGCCTCGATTGAAGAGGCACGACCCCATTGTTTGAAAGATCCCGCAAGGGCGAGCATGCGCTGCTGATCCAGCCGTATGCCGGCGGCCGTCCCGACGACGGCCTCACCGAGGAATTCAGCGACCTGGCCCGCTCGGCCGGAGCGACCGTCGCCGCGCTGCTGACCGCGCGCATCGACCGTCCCAATCCGTCCACGCTGATCGGTAGCGGCAAGCTGGAAGAAGTGAAGGCGGCCGCCGACGCGACCGGCGCCGACCTGGTGCTGGTGAATTTCCCGCTGTCGCCGGGCCAGGAACGCAACCTGGAAAAACTGCTTCAGCGCCGCGTGCTCGACCGTACCGGGCTGATCCTGGACATCTTCGCCCAGCGAGCGCGCAGCCACGAAGGCAAGCTGCAGGTGGAACTGGCGCAGCTGCGCCACATGGCCACGCGCCTGGTGCGCGGCTGGACCCACCTGGAACGCCAGCGTGGCGGCTCCATCGGCCTGCGCGGCCCTGGCGAAACCCAGCTGGAAACCGACCGCCGCCTGCTGCAGAAGCGCGTCGAGCAACTGCAGAAGCGGCTGGAAAAAGTCGAAGTGCAGCGCACCCAGATGCGCCGCGCCCGCGTGCGCAGCGAACTGCCGCGCGTGGCCCTGGTGGGCTACACCAACGCCGGCAAGTCCACGCTGTTCAACGTGCTGACCGGCGCCGAGGCCTACGCGGCCGACCAGCTGTTCGCCACGCTGGATCCCACCGTGCGCCGCATCGACCTGCCCGGTGGTGCCGTGGTGCTGGCCGACACCGTCGGCTTCGTGCGCGACCTGCCGCACGAACTCGTCGCCGCGTTCCGCTCCACCCTGAGCGAGGCGCGCGAAGCCGACCTGCTGCTGCACGTCATCGACGCTGCCGATCCGCACCGCGAGGAACGCATCGCCCAGGTCGACGAGGTGCTGCAGGAGATCGGCGCCGGCGACCTGCCGCAGATGCTGGTGTTCAACAAGATCGACCGCATCGAGGGTGCCGCCCCGCGCCACGATCAGCCCGATCCGGGCGTCGACGAAGGCGACGCGCCCAGTGCCGGCATGGGGCGCGAGCGCGTCTGGCTGTCTGCCCGCGACGGGCAGGGCATCGACCTGCTGCGCGGCGCGCTGGCGCAACGGCTGGGCTTCCAGCGCGTGCGCGGCGAACTGCACCTGCCCGCGAACTCCGCCCGCCTGCGCTCGCGCCTGCATGCCCTGGGTGCCGTGCTGGCCGAGGATTTCGAAGAGAACGGCTGGCGCGTCACCGTCGACCTGGCCCTGGCGGATGCCCAGCGGCTGGCCTCGCAGGCCGGCGGGCATCCGCTGGAGGCGCTGCTGCCGCAGGGGGAGCGGGAAGACTGGCAGTAGGTAGGCGCCCTGGGTTGTTGTGGGAGCGACGTAAGTCGCGAATGGGGTGTGATTGGACCCAGGTAGGTCGGTAAAGACATCGCGACTTACGTCGCTCCCACGACATGCCGCTCGCCCCATGACCTCCCGGCCTTGCCTCCCGGCCGCGCCGTCCCTATCTAGTAGAATCGAAACCTGCGCCGGCCCCGGCCGCGCGAATCTTTCAATACGGAGTGGGCATGGCCTGGAACACCCCCGGCAGCGGCAGTGGCGGATCTGGCAACAACGGCAACCGGAACAGCAACTGGAAGCCGCGCAACCCGCAGGGAGGCGGTGGCATCGGCGACGTGGTCGACCGCCTGCGTGGCCTGTTCGGTGGCGTCGGCGGCGGGGGCAATCCGCTGCGCTGGGTGCTGGTC
>NZ_JBGFFG010000438.1:0-2708 GCF_056175765.1 Pseudoxanthomonas sp. LjRoot204_2
CTGTAATACAGCCAGGTGATGCTGCTGCCGATCAGGTACGAGGCCGCCATGGTGTTGAACAGCAGGTTGAACTGCACCACCGAGGAACCGAACAGCGTCGGGACCATCAGCGTCAGGATCTTGCGGACACCGGCATGGGCGAAATCGAGCCTGGGCCTCGGCAGCAGCCCCAGCCTCGCCAATGCCGGCAGCTGGAACCCCAACTGCAGGATGCCGGCGGCGAACACGCCCCACGCCAGCGCCTTGACCGACCCGCCCATCAACGGAGCCAGCCCCAGCGCTGCGGCGATCATCGCGACGTTCAGCAGGACCGGGGACAGCGCGGGCACCGCGAACCGCTGGTAGCTGTTGAGGATGCTGCCCGCCAGCGAGGCCAGCGAAATGAACAGCGCGTAGGGAAAGGTGATGCGCAGCATCTCGATGAACAGCGCATGCTTCTCGCCCCCGACCTCGAAGCCGGGCGCGATCACCCTCGTCAACCACGGCGCCGCCAGCAGGACCACCGCGGTGACCACCAGCAGGGCCGCCAGCAAGGTACCCGCGACCCGGTCCACCAGGTTCCTGACCGCATCCTGCCCGTACTTCTCCTTGTATTCGGCCAGCACCGGCACGAAGGCCATCGAGAACGACCCCTCCGCCGACAGCCGCCGCATGAAATTCGGGATGCGGAAGGCCGCAATGAACACGTCCATGGCCGGGTTGGCGCCAAAGACGATGGCGTAGACCTGATCCCGCACCAGCCCGGAGACCCGGGACAGGAACGTCATGGAACTGAAGATGGCGGTGGAACGAAGCAGCCGGTTACCGCTCATCGCCCCCCCTCTGCCCGGGGACGACCCAGGTTGACGCAACCCATTGAATGCCCCATAATTTCCGGCTCAATTTACCCGTCTTCCGTTCACCCCCTGAATTCTCTCAGGTATTCACCAGGAATCCCACCGTGGCCAATATCAAGTCCGCCAAGAAGCGCGCCAAGCAGACCGTCGTGCGCAATGCGCGCAACGCCGGTCAGCGTTCGATGCTGCGCACCGCCGTCAAGAAGGTCCTGAAGGCGCTCGACGCCAATGACGCCGCCGGCGCCCAGGCCGCGTTCGTCTCGGCCCAGCCGATCCTCGACCGCCTCAGCTCGCGCGGCCTGATCCACAAGAACAAGGCTGCCCGCCACAAGAGCCGCCTGAACGCCCGCATCAAGGCCCTGCAAGCGGCCTGATTCACGGCGGTACGCAACGCGAAGACACGGAAACCCGCCGAAAGGCGGGTTTCTTTTTGGTGCCTGGCGCCCATTGACGCCCTCGCCTCGCCGAGGGTCTGATGCCTGCGCCTAGCCGACCGGCGATGGCGGCGTTCGCTTCTGCAAGGCAGCGGTGGAAGCCGGCAAGACCTATTACTTCAGGACCCACATCATCGACGGCATCTGGGGACTCTCGCCGGTGCATCAGGACGCGCTAGCCGGCAAGGATTTCGAAGGATGGGACAAGGGTACCCGGCTGACGATCAACAGCCCGAAGTCGCTGGAATGGGGAGAGGCCAATCTCGAAAGCGCCACCCGGCGCCACAAGGCACTGGAACCCCAGGTGATCGCCGATTCCGCCTCGCTGCGCGTGCAGGACGGCCGCTGATGCTCGATCACGAGAAACGAAAAACCCGCCTTCCGGCGGGTTTTTCGTTGCCACTCAACCCTCGCGGGCGGCCTCGTCGGCCTCTTCCTTCTGCCGATCGAAGAACGCCATCACGTCCTTCATGATCGGCCAGGTGCCCTCGCGGGAGATGGCGGACACCTGGTACCAAGGCTGTGTCCAGCCCAGGCTGGCGATGATCTCGGCAGCGCGCTCTTTCGCCTCGTCCTCGAACATCAGGTCGGCCTTGTTGAGCACCAGCCAGCGTGGCTTCTGCAACAGCTCCGGGTCGTGCTTTTCCAGCTCGCGTTCGATGGCGCGGACCTGCTCGACCGGATCGACGTCCTCGACGCCGCCTTCCATCGGCGCCATGTCCACCAAGTGCAGCAGCAGGCGCGTGCGCTGCAGGTGGCGCAGGAACGTCGCGCCCAGGCCGGCACCGTCGGCGGCCCCCTCGATCAGCCCCGGAATGTCGGCGATCACGAAGCTGCGATGCGCTTCCACGCTGACGACGCCGAGATTCGGGTACAGCGTGGTGAACGGATAGTCGGCCACCTTCGGCGTCGCCGCCGACACCGCCCGGATGAAGGTGCTCTTGCCGGCATTGGGGAAGCCCAGCAGCCCGACATCGGCCAGCAGCTTGAGCTCCAGCTTCAGCAGGCGCTCTTCACCCTCCTCGCCCGGCGTGGCCTTGCGCGGCGCACGGGTGATCGAGCTCTTGAAATGCATGTTGCCAAGGCCGCCCTTGCCGCCCTTGGCGACCAGCAGGCGGTCGCCGTGTTGGGTCAGGTCGCCGATGACTTCATCGGTACTGACATTGGTGACGACCGTGCCGACCGGAACGGTGATGGTCAGGTCGTCGCCCGCCTTGCCGTACATCTGCCGACCCATGCCGTTCTCGCCACGCTGGGCGCGGAACTGGGTCTGGTGGCGGAAGTCGACCAGCGTATTGAGGTTCTCGTCGGCCTGCAGCCAGACGCTGCCGCCGTTGCCGCCATCACCCCCGTCCGGTCCGCCCAGCGGAATGAACTTCTCGCGCCGGAAGCCCACGCAACCGTTGCCGCCGTTGCCGGCGCCGACCAGGATTTCTGC
>NZ_JBGFFG010000439.1:0-2686 GCF_056175765.1 Pseudoxanthomonas sp. LjRoot204_2
GCGCACGCAGCACCGCATCGGCATGGCGCAACGCGGCCAGGCGGCGCGCGTGGCGGTCACGCCAGAGGACGTGGAGGCGACGGACGGCATCCTGCTGGCGCCGCCCGAGCATCTGCAGCCGCGCTTGCGGGCGCTGCGCGTGGAGCCGCAGGGCGGCGCGGTCCGCGCGCTGCATGGCATTGCGCATGCGATGTGCCTGGGTGGTCGCGAGCCGGCGCTGAAACGTGCGAACGCGCGACAGCAGGTCGCGCTGGTCCGGCACCAGCAGCTCSGCCGCGRCCGWGGGCGTGGGCGCGCGCAGGTCGGCRSMGAAGTCGGCGAKGGTGAAGTCCGTCTCGTGTCCGATGGCGGACACCACGGGGACCGGCGAGGCCGCGATGGCGCGCGCGAGGCGTTCATCGTTGAAGGCCCAGAGATCTTCCAGCGAGCCGCCGCCGCGGGCGACCAGCAACACGTCGTAGCGCCCGCTGCGCGCGGCGCGCTGCAGCATGTCGACGATCTGCGCCGCCGCTGCCTCGCCCTGCACCTGCACGGGCAGTACATCGACATCCACCAGTGGGTAGCGCCGTTGCAGCACGCTGAGCACGTCGCGCACAGCCGCGCCGGTGGGCGACGTCAGCACGGCGAGGCGTCGCACATGGGCGGGCAGGGCACGCTTGCGTGCGTCGTCGAACACGCCTTCCGCTGCGAGCCTGGCCCGCATCTCCTCGAAGGCGCGGCGCAGCGCGCCTTCGCCGGCCTCTTCCAGGCTGTCGATCACCAACTGGTAATCGCCGCGCGCTTCATAGAGCGTCAGCCGGCCGCGCGCGAGGACGCGCAGTCCTTCGCGGGGTGCGAACTTGAGCCACTGGCTCTTCGGCTTGAACATCGCGCAGCGCACCTGCGCACGCGCATCCTTCAGCGTGAAGTAGAGATGGCCCGAGGCCGGACGGGTGACATTGCCCAGCTCGCCTTCCACCCACACGAGCGGAAACGCGCCTTCCAGCAGGTCGCGCGCCAGCGTGTTGAGCTGGGTGGGCGTGAGGATGTCGCGGGCGGTGTCGGTCATGGTGCAAGGATAAACGCTCGCGACGAAGCGCACCGCGAATGCCTGCGACAGACGGTCGCACCCAGTGAGGCGGCTTCCGTGCTGGAATGGCGCGGTCCCGTCGGCCGGAATCGTCCCTCATGCTGAAGTCCCGCTGGTCCCGTCCGTGGTTGCCGGTGTTGCTCGCCTCGCTGGCCGCCTGTTCGCCCCCGGGCGAACCTGTGCCCGTGGCCGTTGTGCCGTCACCGGTCGTGGACGTGGCGGACCTCCCTTCGCCGCCGGGCGCCGCACAGCCCGACCTGGTCTCCACGCCGGACGGCGCGCTGCTGTTGAGCTGGGTCGAACCGATGGATGGCGCAGGCCATCGCCTGCGTTTCAGCCGCCGGCCTGCCGGGACGCAGGGCTGGGAGTCGCCGCGCACGATCGCCGAAGGCGACGCATGGTTCGTCAACTGGGCCGACACCCCGCATGTGTATGCCCTGCCGGACGGTTCGCTGTGGGCGCACTGGCTGCGCAGTACCGGGCCGTCGCGGATGGACTACGGAATCGACCTGGTGCGCTCSGGTGATGGCGGCACGACGTGGAGCGCGCCGCAGCTGGTGCATCCGTCCGGTACGCCGGGAGACCATGGTTTCGTGACGTTCTGGCCGCAGGCACGCGACCGGCTGGGTATCGCATGGCTCGACAGCCGGCAGAAGGCGGCGTCCGGACATGCGGGGCACGACGGTGGAGGACACGACCACGCAGGCGGTGCGGCGATGATGCTGCGTGCCGCGACCTACGATCCGCAGGCGAAGCAGGTGGGAGAGTGGCCACTGGACGCATCCACCTGCGATTGCTGCACCACTTCGTCCGCGGTGACGGATCGTGGCGTCGTGGTCGTCTATAGAGGACGTGGCGATGGCGAGATCCGCGATACGCGCATCGTTCGCTTCGACGGTCAGCGCTGGACGTCGCCTCGCGACGTGCATGCGGATGGCTGGAAGATCGCCGGTTGTCCCGTCAACGGGCCGATGGCGGTGGCGGACGGTGCCACGGTCTGGGTCGCTTGGTACACGGAAGCAGGTGGCGTGCCGGAACTGCGTGCGGCACGTTCGGACGACGCCGGCGATACGTTCGGTGCGCCGGTGACGCTGGCGAAGGGCATGCAGGTGCTGGGTCGCCTGGGTTTGGTCCATGGCGATGGCCATCTCCTGGTGAGCTGGCTGGAGCAGGCGCAAGACGAACGCCAGACGCTGGTACTGGCACGCTACGACCACGCCTGGGCCGGCGCGCGGCGCGTCGATGTCGCCACCCTGTCCGCACGTGGACGCGCGAGCGGCATCCCGCGATTGCAATGGCACGACGATGCCGCGTGGCTGGCGTGGACCGATGTGGCCGGCGAGAAGCCACGGTTGCTGGGTGCGCGCGTCGTATTCCCCTGACGCGCCAAGGTGCGGCACTTCGTCGCACCTGACTCCGATGATCTGTCCCGCATAAAATCGCGCGGTGATCCGTTCGTCCGCCTTCCTCCGACCGATGCTGCAGCTGGCCTTGCTGGCGGCGCTGCTGATGGCGTTCGCGCCGTCGGTAACGCGGTGGGTGACCGCCACGGGATCGCAGATGCTGGCAGGCTGGACCGAGTTGTGTACGACCGATGGCATCAAGTGGGTCGATACG
>NZ_JBGFFG010000440.1:0-2661 GCF_056175765.1 Pseudoxanthomonas sp. LjRoot204_2
GCCAGGAACAGGATCACCCACACGCCGATGCTCTGGCGCTTCAGGGCCGCCGGCTCGCCGACATACTCCAGGAAGTTGGTGATGTCGCGCGCAGTCTGGTCGAACTCACGCGCGTCCTGCCGGCCGGCCTGCGTCACCTTCAGGCTTTCCACATGGCGCTCGCCGGTGGCCGGATCGACCGGACCGAATTCGGCGTGCTGCAGGCCCTGCAGCTCCCACAGCGGGTTGGGCATGGAGGCGTTGGGGAACAGCTTGTTGTTCCAGCCCAGCGGACGCGATTCGTCCAGGTAGAACGACTTCAGGTAGGTATAGATCCAGTCACTGCCACGCACGCGGGAGATGACGCTCAGGTCCGGCGGCATCTTGCCGAACCACTTCTCGCCACCCGCGGCCGGCATGGACACCTGCACCTGTTCGCCGAACTTGGCGCCGGTGAAGTTGAGGTTGTTCATCACCTCGTCTTCGGTCAGGCCCAGGTCGTCGGCGATGCGCGAGTAGCGCATGTACTTCAGCGAGTGGCAGCCGGCGCAGTAATTCATGTACAGCTGCGCACCGCGCTGCAGCGACGCGCGGTCACCCAGGTCGTTGCCGGCCTGAAGCGTGGCGCCGCCCTCGGCGGCGAACGCGGAGAACGAGATCAGCAACCCGCTGGCGAACACAGCTAGGCGAGAGGCGAAAGTCTTAGTCATGCGTCGTCACCCGCTCGGGCACTGGCTTGGTCTTGTCGATCTTGGTCCAGATCGGCATGGTCAGGAAGAACAGGAAATAGAAGCCGGTCAGGAAGCGGCCGATGATGGTTTCCACCGGATCCGTACCCGGGCCCGCACCGATCTTGCCCAACCAGACGAAGCTGATCGCGAACAGGCCCAGCAGCACTTTCGACAGCACGCCGCGGTAGCGGTAGGACTTGACCTTGGCGCGGTCCAGCCAGGGCACCAGGAACAGGATCGCGATGGCGCCGAACATCACCAGCACGCCGCCCAGCTTGTTGGGCACCACGCGCAACATGGCGTAGTAGGGCGTGTAGTACCACACCGGCTTGATATGCGCCGGGGTGACCAGCTTGTTCGCTTCGCTGAAGTTGTCGTGCTCCAGGAACCAGCCGCCCATGGCCGGTGCGAAGAACACGATGAAGGCCGCCAGGATCAGGAAGCAACCGACGTAGAACCCGTCCTTGACCGTGTAGTACGGATGGAACGGCACGCCGTCCGCCGGGGCGGTGGGCGACCAGCGGTTGCCCTTCGGCCCCTTCTTGATCTCGACGCCGTCGGGGTTGTTCGAGCCGACTTCGTGCAGGGCGAAGATGTGCAGCACCACGAGCAGCAGCAGGACCAGCGGCAGCGCGATGACATGCAGCGCGAAGAAGCGGTTGAGCGTGGCATCGCTGGGCAGGTAGTCGCCCATGATCCACTCGGTCAGGCCGTTGCCGATCACCGGGATGGCGCCGAACAGCGAGATGATGACCTTGGCGCCCCAGAACGACATCTGGCCCCAGGGCAGCACGTAGCCCAGGAAGGCTTCGGCCATCAGCACCAGGTAGATCAGCATGCCGAGGATCCACACGAGTTCGCGCGGCTTCTGGTACGAGCCGTACATCAGGCCGCGGAACATGTGGATGTAGACGACGATGAAGAACAGCGACGCGCCGGTGCTGTGCATGTAGCGGATCAGCCAGCCCCACTCCACGTCGCGCATGATGTATTCGACCGAGGCGAAGGCTTCCGCCGCGCTCGGCTTGAAGTGCATCGTCAGGAAGATGCCGGTCAGGATCTGGTTGACCAGCACCACGATCGACAGCACGCCGAAGATGTACCAGATGTTGAAGTTCTTGGGCGCGTAGTACTCGCTCATGTGCTTGCGGTACACGGGCATGAAGCCCGGCGCGCGCGCGTTGAACCAGTCCACTACGCCATCGGCGGCGCGGGTGATGATGTTCGCCATGGCTTACGCGCCCCCTTGCGGATCGAGGCCGATCACGATGGTGTTGTCGTCCTGGTAGAAGTGCGGCGGCACCACCAGGTTGGTGGGTGCGGGCACGCCCTGGAACACGCGGCCGGCCATGTCGAAGCGCGACTTGTGGCAGGGGCAGAAGTAGCCGCCCTTCCAGTTCGGATCGTACGGCTCGGGCTTGATCTCGGCGGCCATTTCCGGCGAGCAGCCCAAGTGCGTGCACAGGCCGACCAGCACGGAGACTTCAGGCTTCAGCGAGCGCGTCTCGCCGGTGATGTACGACGGCTGCTGGTCCTTGTTGGTCGACTGCGGGTCGCGCAGGTTCGCATCCAGCGTAGGCAGCGCATCCAGGATCGCCTTGGAACGCTTGACGATCCAGATCGGCTGGCCGCGCCATTCCAGGATCAGGCGCTGGCCTTCCTGCAGGCCGGTGAGATCGGCGGTCACCGGAGCACCGGCCAGCTTGGCCCGGGCGCTCGGATTCCACGACTTGATAAAAGGTACAGCTGCAATGCCGGCACCCACTGCACCCACCACCGCGGTGGTCGCAGTCAGGAACCGGCGTCGGCCCGTATTCACAGGCCCATTGACCCCATCGATGGCCATCCGGCACTCCGCAAAACAATCAGGTAGCAAAAAAGGCTGCCAAGGCCGCACCCAGACACGGACGCGGGCCGCAAAAGACGGCAAAGTGTAACGGATGGCTTAATG
>NZ_JBGFFG010000441.1:0-2655 GCF_056175765.1 Pseudoxanthomonas sp. LjRoot204_2
CGCCATGCGCGAGCGCTACGGCGCCAACGAACGGTCCCAGATGATGAAGTACCACATCCAGACCTCCGGCCGCTCGCTGCACGCGCAGGAAATCCAGTTCAACGACATCCGCACCACGCTGCAGGCGTTGTACGCGCTGTTCGACAACTGCAACAGCCTGCACACCAACGCCTACGACGAGGCGATCACCACGCCGACGGAAGAGAGCGTGCGCCGCGCGGTCGCCATCCAGATGATCATCAACAAGGAGCTGGGGCTGAACTTCAACGAGAACCCCTGGCAGGGCAGCTTCGTGGTCGACCAGCTCACCGACATCGTGGAAGAGGCGGTCTACAAGGAGTTCGAGGCGATCAGCGAGCGCGGCGGMGTGCTCGGTGCCATGGACACCATGTACCAGCGCGGCAAGATCCAGGAAGAATCGCTGTACTACGAGCACAAGAAGCACGACGGCAGCCTGCCGCTGGTGGGCGTGAACACGTTCCTGCCGCGCGAGCACGGCGGCGAGATCGCCACCGAGATCGAGCTGATCCGCTCGACCGAGGAAGAGAAGGGCCAGCAGATCGCCAACGTCCGCGCCTGGCAGGCCTCACGCAACGCGCTGGCACCGGAAGGCGAGACCGACCACAGCCACGCGGCGGCGCTCGAGGAACACGCCGAGCCGGAGACCCACGACGGCCACGGTCTGGCCTACCTGCAGCGCGCGGCGCGCGAACGCCGCAATGTGTTCGAAGCGCTGGTGGAAGCGGTGAAGACCCACAGCCTGGGGCAGATCAGCCACGCGCTGTACGACGTGGGTGGCGAGTACCGGCGGAACATGTAGGCCGCAGAAGACGAACCCCGCCTCGGCGGGGTTTTTCTTTGGGCGCGTGAAGGGGGAGCGGGGCTATGACGGGTTGCGTTACATGACGGGTTGCGTTACATGACGGGTAGCGTTATGGTTGGTGCGTGATCCGGAACTTCGCCGACAAGGAAGCCGAAAGAGTCTGGAACGGAATGCCCTCGCGGCGTCTGCCGGCCGACATGCAGGCTGTTGCCCGCCGCAAGCTGCGCATGCTGAACAACGCGGCCACGCTGGAGGATCTGCGCATTCCGCCAGCGAACCGGTTGGAGGCGCTGAAAGGCGACCGCAAAGGCCAGCACAGCATCCTGATCAACGATCAATGGCGCGTCTGCTTCCGCTGGAAGGATGGCGACGCGCACGACGTGCAAATCGTCGATTACCACTGAACTGTCATCAGAGGAGTTCTTCCATGAAGACCCTGCCCAATATCCACCCCGGTGAAGTGCTGCTCGAAGAGTTCCTGTTGCCGATGGGCATCAGCCAGAACGCGCTGGCGCGTGCCGCGGACGTGCCGCCGCGCCGTATCAACGAGATCGTGCTCGGAAAGCGCGGCGTCACTGCCGACACGGCGGTCAGGCTGGCGGCAGCGCTGGGTACGAGCGAGCGTTTCTGGCTGGGTTTGCAGGCGGACTATGACCTGGAAGAGGCGCATCGTGTGCTGGGGAAGGCGATCGGCCGGATCGAGCGGATTGCGGCGTGAGTGCAAGGCGTGCAGTCGCTGAGTGGGCAAGAGCCCGCCTCGGCGGGTTTTGTCTTTTCGGCGCCACGGACCTGCTCTCGTAGGCTGGGTTGATAAACCCAGCATCCCGGGCCCGGAGTCATCCGACGCTGGGTTTATCAACCCAGCCTACGAGTCCGCGGTGGCTTCCCTCGCCCTGCGCAGCGGGGAGAGGGTGCCGAAGGCGGGTGAGGGGCGAACGGAGTGGGAATGCGTCGGCGCCCGGTTCGTTACCGCGCTCGGCCCTCATCCGCCCCCGTATCGAGTACGGGGCAGGCTCTCCGGGCACCTTCTCCCCGCCATGCAGGGAGAAGGGAAAGGCAGCGAAGTCGGGGTTTACCGATACACCCCAGGCCCGTTCCAGATCAGTTCGCCGCGGCGGTAGATGCGCATGACGGTGACGACGTCGCGGGCGTCGCCGATGGTGGCCAGCTCGGGGTCGCCGGGTTGCATCAGGCGGCAGCCGCCGGAGCCGCGGGTGGCGACGATCTCCAGGGCGCAGACCATCAGTTCGCGGCGGCCGGGCAGGGGAAAGGAGACTTCCTTCATGCCCTGGGCCTGCCATTCGGCGACTCGCAGTTCGTTGCGCAGGTCGTAGTAGATCTGGTGGCCGTCCACTTCCATGCTGGGGGCGGCGGCGTTGCCCTGGTTGTTGCCCTGGCGCTGGCCGGTGCCGACGGTGGGGCCGTAGTTTTCGGGGGCGGTGTCCTGGGCGAGCATGCCGGGGGGCTGGCCCCACTGGGCGGAGCGGCGCCAGGCGGGTGGGCTGGACGGGGGGCGGTCCTGCGGCGGGGCGATGGCCTGCTGGCTGGCGGGGGGCTGGGGTTGGGCTTCGTCGGGGGCGACGGGGTTGTCGGCCTCGGTCACGCGGGTGGCGTCCACGGGGGAGGTGACGCGGGTTGTGACGAGGGGTTTGAGGGGTTTGGGACGTTCGGTGGGGTTCCGGGTGCCGGTCGGAGGGACGGGCGGGTTGGGGGTGGCGTCGGTGGGGTCGCCCAGGAAGTCGACCTTGACGCGCGCGCCGCCGGCGCTGCTGCTCTCGGGTTGGGACAGGGTGAGCTTGGATGAGTGCAGCAGGGCCAGCAGGAACAGCAGG
>NZ_JBGFFG010000442.1:0-2651 GCF_056175765.1 Pseudoxanthomonas sp. LjRoot204_2
TGATCGGCCGCGCCACCAGCGGGGTGGTGCCCGTGCGGTAGGCCAGGTCGAGCGCCTTCAGGCCCATGCCATGGGCGGTCTCGGCGTCGAGGCCGAACAGGAAGGGGCGGGCGAACGAATACATGGACGCGCGCGGAGTCAGTTCAACGTCGCCAGCCAGGCCATGCCGCCCAGGAACAGGAAGATCACCGCGATGCCGATCACCCACAGCAGCGCCGACACCCAGCCCAGTATCAAGCCGCCGATGGCCATGCCGTCGCCGTCCAGCGTGCCCGCACTGCGGCGGATCTCGGCGCGCGCCATGTGGCCGGTGATGATGGCCACGAGGGTGCCGATGAAGGGCAACAGGGTCCAGCCGAGGATGCCGGACACGAGGCTGGCGATGGCGAGGCTGCTGGTGGTGCGGGCTTGGTTCATCAGGGGCTCCGTGCAGGGGTCAGGGAGGCGCGCCGGCGCTGGACCGGGCGGACAAAAAAAGCGCCACCCGGAAGGGGTGGCGCGATTATCCCAGAAGCCGGCCCATTCAGGGCAGCCGGCACGCGTGCCGGCCGGCCGCGCTCGGGTCAGAGGTCGAACTTGATGCCCTGTGCCAGCGGTAGCGAGTCGGAGTAGTTGATCGTGTTGGTCTGGCGGCGCATGTAGACCTTCCATGCATCCGAGCCGGACTCGCGGCCGCCACCGGTCTCCTTCTCGCCACCGAATGCACCACCGATCTCGGCGCCGCTGGTGCCGATGTTGACGTTGGCGATGCCGCAGTCGCTGCCGGCCGCCGACAGGAACTGCTCGGCCGCCTTGAGGTTCTGGGTGAAGATCGACGACGACAGGCCCTGAGGCACGGCGTTCTGCATGTCGATGGCTTCGTCCAGGGTCTTGAACTTCATCACGTACAGGATCGGTGCGAAGGTCTCGTGCTGGACGACTTCATCGGAATTCTTCAGGCCGGTGACGATCGCCGGCAGGACGAAGTTGCCCGGGCGGTCGATCGCGGTGCCGCCGGTCTCGACGGTGCCACCGCTGGCCTTGGCCTTGGCGATGGAATCCAGGA
Organism: Pseudoxanthomonas sp. LjRoot204_2; assembly: GCF_056175765.1. Classification (NCBI taxonomy): domain Bacteria; kingdom Pseudomonadati; phylum Pseudomonadota; class Gammaproteobacteria; order Lysobacterales; family Lysobacteraceae; genus Pseudoxanthomonas; species Pseudoxanthomonas sp. LjRoot204_2. Next base: position 1,046 of record NZ_JBGFFG010000442.1, read on the forward strand.
ACTGCTGCACGGCGCCCTGGCTGTTGAGCGGGCCCATCAGGTTGGCCGGATCCAGCGGATCGCCGATCTTTCCTTCCACCTGCTTGTACGCCTTGACCAGCGTGGACAGCACGGTGTCGTAGATGGATTCGTGCACGATCAGGCGGCGCGTGGTGGTGCAGCGCTGGCCAGCGGTGCCGACGGCGCCGAACACGATGCCGGGGATCGCCAGCTTCAGGTCGGCGCTTTCGTCGAGGATGATCGCGTTGTTGCCGCCCAGTTCCAGCAGGCTGCGGCCCATGCGGCGCGCGACGCGTTCGCCGACGGTACGGCCGACCTGGGTGGAGCCGGTGAAGCTGATCAGCGGGATGCGCTTGTCGTCGACGAACTGCTGCGCCAGTTCCACGCCGGCGTCGTTGATCAGGAAGAAGATGTCCGGGAACCCGCCGGCCTTCAGCGCCTCGTTGCAGATCTTCATGCTGGCGATCGCGGTCAGCGGCGTCTTGTTGGACGGCTTCCAGATACAGATGTCGCCGCAGATCGCGGCCAGGAACGCGTTCCATGCCCACACCGCGACCGGGAAGTTGAACGCGCTGATGATGCCGACCAGGCCGAGCGGCTGGTACTGCTCGTACATGCGATGGCCGGGGCGCTCGGAGTGCATGGTGTAGCCGTACAGCATGCGGCTCTGGCCCACGGCGAAGTCGGCGATGTCGATCATCTCCTGCACTTCGCCGTCGCCTTCGGGCTTGCTCTTGCCCATTTCGAGCGCGACCAGCGAGCCCAGCGCGTCCTTGTGCTTGCGCAGCGCTTCGCCGCACAGGCGCACCGCTTCGCCGCGGCGCGGCGCCGGCGTGGTGCGCCAGATCTTGAAGGCGGCCTGGGCGCGCGCGACGATCTTCTCGTAGTCGGCCTGGCTGCTGGCATGGACCTCGGCGATCACCTCGTCGGTGGTCGGGTTGATCGACTGCAGCAGGCCGGCGTCGGTGGTCGTGGACCACTCACCACTGCCGAGGTAGGTGCCGGAGTTGGTGGTGGTAAGGCCGAGGGCCTTGAGGAGGTCAGCAGGCATGGAAGCTCCAGGGTCGTTGCACGGGATGCCGCCGGACGGCGAAGCATCGAAAGAGGTGCGCGATTCTACCAGAGACGGCCCGCCGGACCTTGCGTAAGTCTGTGTTTTTCCAGCGATTCCGGGCCCGTCGATGATTGCGCGGAACGCCGATGATTCGGTGCCGGGCTTTATTCGGATTGCCGATGCGGGAACGGATAGATCGTCGATTCGCCGAGGTGCGCAGGCGGCGCGGGCAATGGGAAAGATGGTGACCCCGGCGCGATTCGAACGCACGACCTGTCCCTTAGGAGGGGACCGCTCTATCCAGCTGAGCTACGGGGCCATCGGCGCCGATTCTCGCACGAAGCGCCGCCACGTACGACGCATCCGGCGCCCGGCCGTATCACGCCGACGATCCTCATGGCACTGTGGGACAACGCCCCCCACCTGTTCGCACCCATGGACATCCGCCTCGATGACCTCCGCCATCCTGACGTCATTGCGCTGCTGCAGGAGCACCTGGACTGGATGCATCGCACCTCGCCCCCTGAAAGCGTGCATGCGCTGGACCTCGAT
>NZ_JBGFFG010000443.1:0-2650 GCF_056175765.1 Pseudoxanthomonas sp. LjRoot204_2
GGCTGGGGCTGAAGCCTCTCCCACAACCGCTTTGAAGACGGATCCCCGATGAGCACACCGAGCGAGACCCCCGACAGCGCCTCTGCCGGACCGAAAGCGAAGCTGGGCACGCTGCGCGCGCTGTGGCCGTTCGTGCGCCGGCATGCCGGGCTGTTCACTGCCTGGCTGCTGGCTCTGGCTCTGGCGTCGGCGGCGACGCTGAGCCTGCCGGTCGCATTCCGCCAGATGATCGACAACGGATTCACCGATGGCGCGAACATCAATCGGGCCTTCCTCTTCCTGTTCGTAGTAGCGGTGGTGCTGGCCCTGGCGAGCGCGGCGCGTTTCTATTTCGTGTCGCTGCTGGGCGAAAAAGTGGTCGCGGACTTGCGCGGGCAGCTGTATGGCCACCTGATCGGCCTCGATGCCGAGTTCCATGACCGCACGCGCAGCGGCGAGCTGGTGTCCCGCCTTTCCGCGGACAGCGAACTGCTGCGCACGGTCGTTGCCACCAGCATGTCGGTCGCGTTGCGCAGCAGCGTCACCGTGATTGGCAGCCTGGCGATGCTCTTCTTCACCAGCCCTCGGCTGGCCGCATTCGCGCTGATCGGCATTCCGCTGGCGGTGCTGCCCATCGTGCTGGGCGCACGCCGACTGGAGAAGGCCTCCCGCGCCAGCCAGGACCGTGTCGCAGACGCCAATACGCTGGCCAGCGAAACGCTCGGTGCGGTCCGCACGGTGCAGGCGCACGCCCGCGAGCCGTACGAGCGCGGCCGCTTCGGCGACGCCATCGCGACCGCGGTCGACACGGCGCGCCGCCGTATCCGCGCGCAGGCGTGGGTGACTGCTGCGGCCATCACGCTGATCTTCGGCGCGATCACGCTGGTGCTGTGGTCCGGGGCGCACGATGTCATCGACGGCACGATGAGCGCAGGCACGCTGGGGCAGTTCGTGCTGTATGCCCTGATCGGCGGCGGCTCRGTGGGCGCCTTGGCCGAAGTCTGGAACGAACTGCAACGCGCCGCTGGCGGCATGGGCAGGATCGCCGAACTGCTCGATGAAACCCCGGCCATCCGCGCGCCGGCAGCGCCCCGCGCCCTGTCGGCGCCGGTCAAGGGCGAGATCCGGTTCGACCATGTCGCGTTCCACTATCCCTCGCGTCCCGACCTGCCCGCGCTCGACGATTTCGACCTGACCGTCAACCCGGGCGAAACCGTCGCACTTGTCGGTCCCTCCGGTGCCGGCAAAAGCACGGTGTTCTCGATGCTGCTGCGCTTCCACGATGCGCAGGCCGGCAGCGTACGGATCGACGGCGTCGACCTGCGCGAGCTTGACCCGGCGCAGTTGCGCGAACAGATCGCCCTGGTGCCGCAGCAGCCCACCATCTTCGCGGCCAGCGCCGCCGAGAACATCCGCTACGGCAAGCTTGACGCGACCGACGCGGAACTGCAGGCCGCCGCCGAAGCCGCCGAAGCCGACGACTTCATCCGCGAACTGCCAGGCGGCTTCGAGAGCCAGCTCGGCGAACGTGGCGCACGCCTGTCCGGCGGCCAGCAGCAGCGGATCGCCATCGCGCGTGCGCTGTTGAAGGATGCTCCCATCCTGCTGCTGGACGAAGCGACGAGCGCGCTGGACGCGCAGAGCGAGCGCGCCGTGCAGCACGCCCTGGAAAGGCTGATGGACGGGCGCACCACGCTGGTCATCGCCCATCGCCTGGCGACAGTGCTGAAGGCCGACCGGATCGTGGTGATGGACCGTGGCCGCATCGTGGCGCAGGGCACGCACGAAGCCCTGCTGGCGGAGGATGGCCTGTACGCGGAGCTGGCGCGGCTGCAGTTCCTCGACTGAGCCGGTGCGCGGGCATGGCCCGCGCCTGCCGAGGCGGTGTTGTCGCCGTGCCGGAGCGGGCGATGCCCGCGATGCCCTTCGAAAGAAGATTCCTGCTTACGCTGCCGCGTCGGCCTGAACGAGCGGCACGAACTTCGGCGGCCGGCTGGGGAACGCATGCCGCACGATGCGCCAGCACACCTGGCCGAACTGCGTCAGCAGCGTGCCGGTGTTGTAGTGCTGGCCGTATCGCGCGCAGATGGCGCGCACTTCCTTGGCCATCTCCGCATACCGGTTGGCCGGGATGTCGGGAAAGAAATGGTGCTCGATCTGGTGGCTCAGGTTGCCCGACAGCACGTTCATCAGGAAGCCGCCGCGCAGGTTGGACGACCCCCGCAGCTGGCGCAGGTACCAGTGGCCGCGCGACTCGTTCTTGATGCATTCCTTCGGGAACGTCTCCGCATTGGCGGTGAAATGCCCGCAGAAGATGATCACGTACGTCCACACGTTGCGCAGGCCGTTGGCGACCATGTTCCCCAGCAGCACCGGCAGGAAGAACGGACCGGCCAGCGCGGGGTAGATCACGTAATCCTTCGCCAACTGCTTGCCCATCTTGCGCACGACCGGCGCCGATTTGCGGCGCAGCTGCGTGTTGGTCATCTTGCCGCTCCACCAGCGGCCCAGCTTCAGGTCCTGGATGGCGATGCCCCACTGGAACAGCAGCGCGAACACGACCGCGATCGCCGGCTGCATCAGGTAGAACGGGCGCCATTTCTGCTCGGGGAAGATGCGCAGCAGGCCGTAGCCGATGTCGTCGTCCAGCCCGCGCACGTTGGTATAGGTG
>NZ_JBGFFG010000444.1:0-2642 GCF_056175765.1 Pseudoxanthomonas sp. LjRoot204_2
GCGCCGCACTGGTTGAAGCAGGTGCACGGCACGGATGTCGTGCGCGTGGACGTGCCTGCCGACCCCGCCACACCGGAGCCCGTCGCCGATGCGCTGGTGACCTCGGAGCCCGGCGTGGTGCTCGCCATCCTGACGGCCGATTGCCTGCCTGTGGTATTCGCGGCGAAAGACGGCCGCGAGATCGCCGCCGCGCATGCGGGCTGGCCGGGTCTGTCCAAGGGTATGCTCGAAGCGACCCTCGCCGCGATGCGCACCCCGGCCACGGAGGTGATCGCATGGATCGGCCCGGCGGCCGGGCCGCAGCGCTATGAAGTTGGCGAGAACGTGTTCGACGCCTTCGTCTCGCAGGATGCGGGCGCGGCCGCGGCCTTCGCTCCGACGCGTCCGGGCCATTGGCTGGCCGACCTGCCCGCGCTCGCGCGCCGCCGCCTCGTTGCGCGCCGCATGCGGGCGGAGGACATCCACGGCGGCGATCTCTGCACGATCAGCGAACCCGACCGCTTCTTCTCCCACCGCCGCGACGGCCGCAGCGGACGCATCGCCACGCTGGCGTGGATGCAACCGTAAGCCCGTTGTTCGCAGCATTGCTGGGGCCGGCGTTCACCACGCTGCCGGAACCGGTGCGCGCGCTGCATGTCGCGCAGGGACTGAAGCGGTACGTCGGCGAGGTGCAGGTCGAACGCGGCTCGGGCCTGCTGTCGCGACTGGTCGCCGCGGCCACGCACCTGCCACCCGCGGGCACGGGCCCACTGTGCGTCGAGATCGACGCATCGGCGGACCACGAACGCTGGATTCGCTACATCGGCGGCCGCGCCATGCCCTCTCGGTTGTGGCGCGAGGGCGACGTGCTGTGCGAAAGACTGGGCGTAGCGACGTTCGGGTTCCACCTGGAGGTCGTGAACGGGGCGATAGTCTGGCGCGTCGTCCGGGTCGGCGTGTTCGGCGTGCGGCTACCGCCCCGCTGGTTCACCGGCGTCGGCGCGCGCGAGTCCACGGACGGCGAGCGTTACGCGTTCGATGTGTGGGCCTCGTTGCCGCTCGTCGGACTGCTGGTGCACTACACGGGCTGGCTGGATGTACGCAACGAGTGAATGGCTGTCCTTCTCCCCGCGTGCGGGGAGAAGGTGCCCGGAGGGCGGATGAGGGGCGCTTCTCGTTGTCGACACGGGAGCGGGCGTCAGTGCATCGCGCGTTGCGCCTGTGCGGTGGCGCGATGGGTGGCAGGCTCCGTTCGCCCCTCACCCGCCGTTGGCATCCTCTCCCCGCGCGCGGGGAGAGGGGGAATCATCCTGTTTGATGGAGAGGTTGCGTGACGACACGGGATTCATCCAGCCCGCAAGGTCCGGTCATCGTCTTCGACGGCATCTGCGTGCTGTGCAACGGCTGGGTACGCTTTTTGTTGAAGCATGACGGCGAAGGCCGCTACCGCTTCGCCGCCATGCAGTCAGAGCGCGGACGCGCGCTGCTGGCGACGCACGGCCTGGACCCCGACGATCCGGCTTCGTTCCTCCTGGTCGATGGCGATAGCGCGTGGACCGACAGCGACGCCATCCAGCGCGTGCTGACCGGGCTGGGCGGAGCATGGCGCCTGGCGGGGTTCATCGCATGGGTGCCGCGTTCCGTGCGCGATCCGCTGTACCGCTGGATCGCGCGGAACAGATATCGCTTGTTTGGCACCACTGCATGCCACGTGCCGACGGAAAAGGAGCGCGCGCGCTTCCTGTAGCGTGCGCCGCGCGCACGACGGGCGGTGGAGGGATCCTGCGGTCGTGCGCACGGCGCACGCTACGCATTCATCCAGGCGGGTGTCGGGACCCGGCGACGTTCGCGCCTGGCTTCGGAATGACACGGTGTCGTGTACCAACAGAACAGGAGCGGGCGCGGTTCCGTAGCGTGCGCCATGCGCACGGCGGGCGGTTGACGGATCCTGCGGTCGTGCGCACGGCGCACGCTACGCCGTCATCCCGGCTTGCGACGGGATGACGGCGGGGTCCATCAGAAGGTGTAGCGCACCCGGGTGTAGTAGTACGCGCCGTTGCTGCCGATGGGCGACAGCACGTCGTAGGGCAGGTTGCCGAAGTAGTAGATGTCTTCGTTCGACAGGTCCGGGTACTCGTCGGTCAGGTTGAGGCCACCCAGCGCCACGCTCCACTTCGAGGAGACCTTGTATTCGACTTCCGCATCCAGCTGCCACTCGGCGCCGTAGGTCTGTTCCGGCTCGAAGCCGCCGCCGAAGTTGAACACGCGCTTGGCGCTGCCATGGCGGCTCACGCGGCCCAGCAGGTTCCAGCGCTCGCTGTCCCAGTTCGCGGTGAGCTGCGCGCGCGTTCGCGGCGCGGCATCGGTCAGTGTGTTGCTCTCCTCCACGCCGAACAGGACGTAGCTCGGGTCGATGGCGAGCAGTTCCGCCGGCGTGGACGCGATGTTCTTCAGCTCGGTCTTGGCGTAGCTGTAAGCGCCGGTCAGCAGCAGGTTGCCGTCGCCCAGCGCCTGCCGCCAGTTGGCCACCACTTCGGCGCCTTCGGTGCGGGTGTCGGCGGCGTTGATGAAGAAGTTGGCGCTCTGCACGCCAGGCACGCCGAAGTTGTCCAGCACGAAGTCCGTCAGCGCGTCGCCGCTGATGCGTTCGGTAAGCGCAACGC
>NZ_JBGFFG010000445.1:0-2641 GCF_056175765.1 Pseudoxanthomonas sp. LjRoot204_2
GGCCAGCACCAGGTGCACGATGTTGTCGGTCAGGTCGTGCTCGCCCGCCGTGATGAAGATCTTGGTGCCGGTGATGGCGTAGCTGCCGTCCGCGTTAGGTTCGGCCTTGGTCTTCAGGAGGCCCAGGTCGGTACCGCAGTGCGGCTCGGTGAGGCACATGGTGCCGGTCCAGCGGCCTTCCACCAGGGGCTTCAGGAAGACCTCCTGCTGCCACGCTTCGCCATGGTGCTTCAGCGCTTCAACCGCGCCATGCGACAGCAGCGGGAAGTTGCCCCAGGCCAGGTTGCTGGCGTTGACCAGTTCATTGAGCGGGACGCCCATCGTGTGCGGCAAGCCCTGGCCACCGAACTCGGGCGCCGAGGTCAGCCCGGTCCAGCCGCCCTCGACGAACTGCGTGTACGCGGCCTTGAACCCGGGCGGCGTGGTGACTTCGCCGGTGGCCTTGTCCAGTTGGCTGCCGATCTCGTCGCCGACGCTGTTCAGCGGTGCGAGCACGGTCTCCGTGAAACGGGCGGCCTCGTCGAGGACGGCATCCAGGATGTCGCGGGTCGCGTCGGCATAGCCGAGCCGCTGGAACAGGGGTTCGACGCCAAGGACGTCGTACAGGGCGAAGCGCAGATCGGTAAGGGGAGCTTTGTAGGACGCGGGCATGCGGTTTCTCGGAGGCGCGTAGGGGAGGGTGGGGCCGCGCTCAGCGCAGCACACCGTCCAGGCCGGGGACGGGGTTGAGGGTGTTGCGGGTATCGATGTCGAACGTGCGCTGCTTGGCTTCTTCCGGTGTCGCGCCGGCGCTGCCTTTGAGCGTGTAGGGAAGGGTGCGGCGGCTGGCGAGGGCATCCGCCACCACGATGCGGGCGGCGCTGCTGGGCGAGAACGCGACGGTGACGACATCGGCCGATTCCGGACCGACCGACAGGCCGGGGGTCGCGCGCAACGTGCCCGCGTCCTGGTCGCCGATCTGCACCTCGACCTCCACGGTGTCGAAACGCATCGGGATGCTGCTGTAGTTCTGCAGTCGCAGGTCCACGGCCCATTGGCCATCCGCCTTCACCGTCAACTGCTGCACGCTGACCGCGGGGTCGGAGACCCGCCTGATCACGCCATCGCCGCATCCGGCCAGCAAAGTGGCCACGGCGAGAAGTGCCAGCAGGGAAGTACGTCGCATCATGCCGCGGCTCCGTCAGGGGATGCGGCAGGATACTACGGCGTATGGCGGGCGGGATGCCGACGCGCGCTACGCCATCCGGGTCAGTCGTGCTGCGTTGCAGCAGGTTTCCAGACGAAGGTGGCGACGCTGCGTGGGGGCAAGGTGTAGTCGAACGCCTGTCCGCCCTGGCCCACGCTGAACTGGCGTGCCTGGGTCGCGGCGTTGGCGACCAGCAGCACCAGCGAGCCGTCATCCGCATTGCGGAACGCGACGTTGTCGAGGTCGTGGGTGGCCTCGCTGGATGCGATGCGATGCGCACCGGGGCGCACGAAGCGGCTCGCGTGCGCCAGCGCGTAATACTCGTCCGTTCGGGTGACGGACCCCGTGCGCGAATCGATGGTGACCACGCCACGGCACGTGCTGCAACCACCCGCGTACGGCCCGTTGTTCTCGTCCAGCGCCAGGTTCCAGAACAGGGCGCCGCGCGCCCAGTGCCGCGCGCTGCGGATGATGATGTTCTTCATCTGCAAGGGCAGTCCGCCGCTGCGCACGGGCTCCCAGTCGCCCCCCGAGCACTCCGTCATATATGCATCCTTGTCCGGGAACGCATCGTGCACGGGGGATTGGGCCGCCACGTTGCCCCCGTAGCAATGCCATGCCACGGCCGCCACATGGGGATTCGCTTTCGCATCGGCCAGCACGCCGATTGGTTCCTGCGGTTTATCCCAGTTGTGGTCCCAGTCGAAGATCAATGGACCGTTCCCCCGCGCCGCGATCATCGGGCCGAGGTGGTCGCCGATCAATCGCGCGCGCGCCGGCGCATTGAGGCGCATGCCGGGGTAGTCCTTCGGTTCGTAGTCGGGCTCGTTCTGCACGGTCAGCGCGAAGACCGGTATGCCTTCCGCGGCATAGGCATCGACGTACTTCAGCAGGTAGCGGGAGAAGGCATCGTAGTACTGTGGCAGCAGCGTTCCCTGGATCAGGCTGTTGGTGTCCTTCATCCACGCCGGCGCACTCCAGGGTGACGCCATGATCTTCAGCTGCGGATTGATCGCCAGCATCGCGCGCGCGACCGGGATGACATCGCCGCGATTCGCCTCGATGCTGAAATGCGCCAACGCCGGATCCGGTTTGCCATCGGGCGTGTCGTCGAGACTGTAATGACGGCGCGAGAAATCGGAAGCGCCGATCGTCAGGCGGGAGAAGCTCAGGCCAAGGCCGCCGTGCGCGCGGCCGAACAGCTCGCGCAACAGGGCGTCGCGCTGGACCGGGTCGAGCCTGTGCTGGATCAGCCAGGCCGACGAGTCGGTCAGCGATGCGCCGAAACCGACCATCTCCTGGAACCGCGCCTGCTCGTCGATGAGGATGCGCGGCCGCTCTGTCGATCCGGCGGCTCCGAACGTCGCCGGCGTCGATGCGGCGAGCGTTGTCTTGTGGTCCGCGGTCGTGATCCATACGGCGACGTCCTGCGCGCGGGTCGTGGCCGGCATCGCA
>NZ_JBGFFG010000446.1:0-2641 GCF_056175765.1 Pseudoxanthomonas sp. LjRoot204_2
ACAGGCGTCAGCCCGCGGCGTTGGCAGAATGCGCGTCCCGCCCGCGCCCTGACGCCCGCCCACGCCGATGCACCCATGCCTGACCTGCGGCGCCTGCTGCGCCCACTTCCGCGTGAGCTTCCACTGGAGCGAGGCGGACCCCGACCAGGGCGGCGTGGTGCCGATCGAACTGACCGAGCCGCTGCGCGTGCACGAGCGGGTGATGCGCGGCACGTCGCAGAAAGAGCCGCGCTGCGTGGCGCTGGACGCCGACATCGGCCGCTACAGCCGCTGCACGATCCACGACCGGCGCCCGTCGGTCTGCGCATTGGTGCCCGCCTCGCTGGAGTTCGGCGAGCGCAGCGCGCAGTGCGACAAGGCGCGGCTGGCGCATGGCCTGCCGCTGCTCGAGGCAGCTGACTGGACGGGCGTGGTGGACGCCGAGAAGAACCCGCTGCCGGAGTTCTGACCCTTCTCCCCTTGCGGGAGAAGGTGGCGCGCAGCGCCGGAAGAGGGGACGCGAGCGCAGCGAGCGCTTGGCAGCCCGCAATCAGAGGCAAAAGCGCCCCTCATCCGCCTTCGGCACCTTCTCCCTGCTGTCGCAGGGAGAAGGAATCAGGTTAATGGATGACGATCCAGGAAGTCGCGGATCAGCGGCACCAGGATCTCGTGCTTGTCTTCCAGCACGTAGTGGCCTGCGTCTTCGTACGCGTGCACTTCCGCGTTCGGCAACGCGGCGCGGAAACCGTCGAGGAAATGCTTGTCGAACACGAAGTCCTTCAAGCCCCAGCCCAGGAACGCGGGCCGGTCGGCGAACGAGGGCAGCGCCTTGCCGGCGGCTTCCAACAGCGGCCACGCCTTGTCCTTCGGACCGAGCGGGATGTCCTGCATGAAGCGGATCGTGGAGATCCGGTTGGCCCAGGTGTCGTACGGCGACACGTAGGCGCGGCGCACGTCGGCGGGCATGCGGCGTTCGACGCCGATCCATGACGCGCCGGCGGAGAACGCGTTGAAGCCGCGGATGATCCACTCGCCGATCTTCCAGTCGCGGCCGAGCCCGATCTGCCAGGGCATCGCCTTCGCGGCGGGCATCGGGAACGCGGCGGTGTTGGTGACCACCAGGCGCTTCACCTGCGCGGCGTGCGAGAGCGCCCAGCCGAAACCGATCATGCCGCCCCAGTCGTGCACGGCCAGCGTCACCGGGCCGGTGATGCCGAGGTGGCGGAGCAGCGCGGCGACGTCGTCCACGCGCGACTGCAGGGTGTAGTCGTAGCGGCTGTCGTCGGGCTTGTCCGAAAGGCCCATGCCGATGTGGTCGGGCACGATGCAGCGGTACTTGTCCGACAGCCCCGCCACCAGCGTGCGCCAGTAATAGCTCCACGACGGATTGCCGTGCAGCATCACCACCACCTCGCCGTCGCGCGGGCCTTCGTCGAGGTAATTCATCGACAGGCCCGGGCGGACCTCGAAGCGCTTCGGATGGGAGGGATAGCCGGGAAGGTTCATCGCGCGTGGCCGCCGTCAAAGAAAAGGGCCGGCGAACCGGCCCCTGGAATGCGAATGCCGGGTGGGATTACCACTCCACCTCGGCCATCGTGCAGTTCAGGCCCGAGCCGATGCCGAGCAGTGCGATGCGGTCGCCCTTCTTCAGCTTGCCCAGTTCCTTCAGCTTGCTCAGCACGATCGGCACGCTGGCCGGGCCGATGTTGCCGTGCTCGGTGAAGATGGTCATGACCTTCTTCGGGTCGATGCCGAAGGACTTCACGAACGCCTGCGTGTGCGGGCGGCTGACCTGATGGATGACGAACTGGTCCAGTTCGTCCACGGCCCAGCCCAGCGCGACCTTGGCGGCGGCGAAGGTCTTGGTGGCCAGCTTCATGCCCTCGATCAGCAGCATGCGGGTATCCGTGACCATGCGGTCCAGGTTGCCGCGGCAGAGCTTGTTCCACTCGGTCGCCGAGCGGGTCACGCCGCCCTTGTAGCGCGGGGCTTCCGGGGCCAGCGCGCGGCGCGTCAGCACCATCGCCACGGCACCGCAGCCCAGCGTCAGCGCAGCCAGTTCGTCGCGGAACTGCTGCTCGGTCACGTCGGGGGCGTTGAGGCGCTCGATGGTCTTCTCGTAGACCAGGTTGGCGGTTTCGCCGTCGACGACCAGGGCGTAGTCGATCTCGTCGCGCTCCAGCATGCGCGCGGCGATGTCCATGCCATTGATGAAGGCCAGGCAGGCATTGGCGACGTCGAAGGTCTGGCAGTGGTCGCCCACGCCGAGGTTGCCGCAGACGATGCTGGCCGTGGACGGTTCCAGGTAATCGCGGCTCACGGAGGTGTTGACCACCAGGCCGACCTTGTCGGCGCCGATGCCGGCGTCGGCCAACGCCTTCTTCGCCGCCATCGTGGCGGCGTCGGACGCCTGGGTGTCGTCGTCCCACAGGCGGCGCGCATGCACGCCGGCCACGTCGTTCAGCACGTCGGTCTTGATGCCCAGGCGGTCGAGCGTGGGCTGCAGCCGGGCGTTGATTTCGGCGGACGTCAGCGTGTGCGGCGCATCGATGTGCGCCAGTCCCGCGATGGAGACATTCTTGAAGAGCATCGAGGTTAGCGCCAAGGCTCAGGCGAGGGGGCCGACAAGGGTAACGGCTTCGGGCCTTCACCGCATCTTTAC
>NZ_JBGFFG010000447.1:0-2632 GCF_056175765.1 Pseudoxanthomonas sp. LjRoot204_2
GTCCTTCAGCAGTCGGCGCACGATGTCCAGTTCCAGCGCATTGCCGGCAGCGAGCGATGCCTGTCCGACTTCGGTCGGCAGCACGCGCGGCGGCTGGCCTTCGATCCAGACGGCAGCGCCCAGCCCGGTCCCCGGCCCGATCACCAGCGCCGGCGACGACGTGGCGGATGAGTTCAGCGGCGTGAGCGGCGACAGCGTGTCCGGCGACAGCGTCGGCACCGCATTGGCCACTGCTTCGAAATCGTTGATCAGCTGCACCCAGGCCAGCCCGGCACCGACACGAGTCTGTTCGACCGACACCGCCCAGGGCAAATTGGAGTTGATCAGGCGATCGCCTTCCAGCACGCCGGCGATCGCGACGACTGCGCCGTGGCAGGGCGTACCGGCGGCATAGTCGTGAAGGATGGAGGCGAGATCGGCGTGCTCGGCACAGGCGTAACGACGGTAATCGTGGATCTCGTGGCTGCCATCGGCTTCGATCCATCCGAGACGGGCATACGTGCCCCCCACGTCGGCGACGATGATGCGCGCATCCGACGCCTGTGCTGCGGGAACGCCTCCCGGCGCCTCGTTCCCCGTTCCCGTGCCTGCCATGCGAATGCCACGCTGCCCGATGCCTGAAATACGCCCCAAGGATAACGTGTCCCCGCCCGATCGTGGCAGCGGGCGATGCCCCGACTCACCCTGCGGAAAGGTACGCGCACGTGCCATGGCGTATCATGCCGGCATGCCCCGCTTCGCCGCCCTGCTCCGCGTCCTGCTGTGCTTCGTGCTGCTGCTCAACGGCGCTGCGTATGCGCACGCTGCCACGCGGATGGCCATCGGCGACGCGGCGACGGAACAGGCGCACGACGACGTGCCTCCATGCCACGAGGGCGTGGACATGGCGGCACCGATGGATCACGAAAGCGCGGGGCCTTCAGGCCACCACGACGATGCCACCGGCCTCCCCGACTGTTGCAAGGCGGGCAACTGCGATGGTTTCTGCACGCACCATGCGCCGGCCCTGACGTGGCGGATACCGCTGGATGCGCACTTGCATCCTCCGATGCTGGCACCGGCTTATCGCGCCGATGCCCATGCCTCGGTGCGTCTGCCGCACCGTCACCGACCTCCCATCCTGGCGGCCTGAGGCCGCCTTCCGCGGCCGGTCGCATGCCGGAGGGCTGCCCTCCGGCCCCATGATCACGAAGGACGCCACCGCGGCAGCGGGCAGGCGTACCGACGATGTACAGGATGCTATGCATGAAACACGATGACTCCGGACGCCTCGGCGCGTTCCGACCCACGCGCCGCCAGTTCGTCACCGGCCTTGCGAGCGGCAGTGCAGCGCTCGGGCTTGGCCTGGTCCGCCTGCCCGCCTCCGCCGGCACACCCGCACGCCGTGGTGGCGCACCCCTCGTCACCGGCACCGACTTCGCCCTGAGCATYGGGGCGATGCCGGTCGACATCACCGGCCGCACACGCCCTGCGATCACCGTCAACGACAGCCTGCCCGCCCCCACACTGCGTTGGCGCGAAGGCGATACCGTGACCGTGCGCGTCAGCAACCGCCTGCGCGACATGACCTCCATCCACTGGCACGGCATCCTGCTGCCGTCGAACATGGATGGCGTACCGGGCCTGAGCTTCAACGGCATCGGGCCGGGCGAGTCCTTCCAGTACCGCTTCCAGGTGAAGCAATCCGGTACGTACTGGTACCACAGCCACTCGATGTTCCAGGAACAGGCCGGCCTGTACGGTGCGCTCATCATCGATCCTCGCGAGCCGCCGCCGTACCACCACGACCGCGAACACGTGGTGTTGCTGTCGGACTGGACCGACCTGGAGCCGGCCGCGCTGTACCGCCGCATGAAGAAGATGCCGGAACACGACAACTACTACCAGCGCACGCTGGTGGATTTCGTGCGCGATGCGAAGCGTGACGGCCTGGCGGAAACGATCGAGGATCGTGGCATGTGGGGGCGGATGCGGATGACGCCCACCGACATCTCCGACATCAACGCGCACACCTATACCTATCTGGTGAACGGCGCAGCGCCTGCGGGCAACTGGACCGGCCTGTTCAAACCGGGCGAGAAGGTGCTGCTGCGCTTCATCAACGGCAGCGCGATGACCTACTTCGACGTCCGCATCCCGGGACTGAAGATGACCGTGGTCGCCGCCGACGGCCAGTACATCCATCCGGTCAGCGTGGATGAGTTCCGTATCGCGGTGGCGGAGACCTYCGACGTGCTGGTCGAACCCACAGGCCAGGATGCTTTCACGATTTTCGCGCAGGACATGGGACGCACCGGCTACGCACGCGGCACGCTGGCCGTCCGTGACGGACTGGAAGCGACCATCCCCCCAAGGGATCCGCGCCCACTGCTGACCATGGCCGACATGGGCCACGACATGGGCGGACACGGCGCCGGCAAGGGCACGGAAGGCGGCTGCGGCGCGATGATGGGCGAAGGCGGGTGCGGCGCGAACATGGGCGCGATGGATCATGGCGCACACGGCGCGGCGGCAAATGCGCCAAACCATCCGCCCAGCGAATCCGGCAACCCGCTGGTCGACATGCAGTCGTCCGCCAGCGAACCGAAGCTCGACGATCCCGGCATCGGCCTGCGCGACAACGGCCGCCAGG
>NZ_JBGFFG010000448.1:0-2609 GCF_056175765.1 Pseudoxanthomonas sp. LjRoot204_2
GCAGTGCTAGGTGCGCAAACGGAGGAAAGCCGGCCATCTGGCGTTGTTCCAGTTCGGCCTCGGCGAACGCGTGGTAACCGCCGTTGATCAGCGTGTTCAACAGCGGATGATCGGGATGGTGCGTCTGCAGCCACACATCGCCACGCTTGCCCGCGCGCCCCGCGCGTCCGGCGACCTGGATCAGCTGCTGCGCCAGCTTTTCGCCGGCGCGGAAGTCGGTGGAGAACAGGCCTTCGTCCACGCCGACCACCGTGACGCGGGTGAGGTGCGGCAGGTCGTGGCCCTTGGCCAGGATCTGCGTGCCGACCAGGATGCCGGGCGTGTCGCCCAGCTTCGCCAGTTGCTGCGCAAGGCCATCGCGCTTCTGCGTGGTGCCGCGGTCCACCCGCAGCACCGGCACGTCGGTGAACTGTTCGGCCAGCAGTTCCTCCAGACGCTCGGTGCCGATGCCCTGCGGTTGCAGCGCCAGTCCACCGCAGTCCGGACAGGCCGGCGGCGACGCTTGTCGTGCGCCGCAATGGTGGCACTGCAGCCGCCTGCCCCCTGCATGCACCGTCATCGGACTGTCGCAGCGCCTGCAGTGCGCGCTCCAGCCGCAGTCATGGCATAGGAGCACTGGCGCGTAGCCGCGGCGGTTCTTGAAGACCAGTACCTGGCCGCCGGCGTCCAGCGCCTGCCGGATCGCCTGCAGGGTGTCCGCCAGCAGGCCCGCCTGCTGTGCGCGCTTGCGCATGTCCAGCACGCGCACGCCGGGCGGTTGCGCCTCGCCGGCGCGGCGCGAAAGTCGCAGGTGCGCGTAGCGRCCGCTGCGCGCGTTGTGCAGCGTTTCCAGCGATGGCGTGGCGCTGCCGAGCAGCACGGGGACGTCCAGCGCCTTGCCGCGGACCAAGGCGAAGTCGCGCGCGTGGTAACGGATGCCGTCCTGCTGCTTGTAGCTGCCGTCGTGTTCCTCGTCTATCACGATCAACCCGGCTTCGGGCAGCGGTGTGAACACCGCCGAGCGGGTGCCCACGATCACCCTGGCCTCGCCGCGCAGACAGGCCGCCCAGGTGCGCGCGCGTTCGCCATCGTTGAGGCCGGAGTGCAGAGCGTGCACGGGCACGCCCAGTCGTTCGCGGAACCGCGCCAGCGTCTGTGGGGTCAGGCCGATCTCGGGCACCAGCACCAGCGCCTGCCGTCCGCGGCGAAGGCAGCCGGCGATGGCGTGCAGGTAAACCTCGGTCTTGCCGCTGCCGGTCACGCCATCCAGCAGCAGCGCGCCGAAACCGACCGTGCCGGTGACCGCGTCAGCGGCGGCCTGCTGTTCCTCGTTGAGCGTCGGCCCGGGGCGTGGAGCGGGCACCGCGGGCACCACGGCGGCAGGGACGCGCTCGGCCAGCCCCCGCTTGCCCAGGTCGCGGGCGGTGGCGCGGCCGGCGTCCAGGTGCAGGTCCAGCGCATCTTCATCCAGTGTGCCGTGCGCCACCAGCAGATCGGCCAGGCGGCGCGGCCGGCTGCCCGCACGCAGGCGGTCCCGCCGGCCCAGGCCCGCCTCCGTCAGTCGCCAGTGCCAGGCGTGGGTGTCGGGCAGCGGCTCGCCCTGGCGCAGCAGGACGGGCAGTGCGGTCGCCACCACCTCGCCCAGCGGCGCATGGGTATAGCGCGCCAGCCAGTGCAGCGATTCCAGCAGTTCGCCCTGCAGCAGCGGATGGGCGTCCAGCAGGGCGTCGGCGTGGCGCAGTTCCATGCCGGGGTCCGTCGCGGGCGCGACGTCGGCGACGAAGCCGGTCAATGGCCGGTTGCCGAACATCACGCTCACCCGCTTCCCCACGTCCGCGGGGGTGGCGTCATGGCCGGGCGGAGGCAGGTAGTCGAACAGGCGCGGCAGGGGCACGGGCAGGGCGACTTGCAGGACGGACACGGGCGACATTGCGTGCAGTGTATCGGCCTGTCCCGGCGCGGGTCAGGTCTCACACAGTTGCGGTGATGTCCTGCCGGAATCTTGACGAAAATCACGCAAGTGCTGATCCCGGAAGGAGATTCCGGTTTATCCACACCTGCTGTGGATAAATCTGTGCATGGCCGGAATGCTTCACGGCGCGATGACGCTGCCGCAAGCATCCCGCCCGGGTTGGCCAAAAAAGTGCCAGTAATACTTTCTTTATTTAAATCATGTGGTTAGGCGTGAAACGCAGCTGACACAATCGGGCGGAGGGTGGCATCGCGGCCACGGATGACAGATCGGTGACTGCTGTGCACAACGTGATTTCCCGGAAACCCTTGTGGCGCCGAAGAGAGCAGATTCCGACGGTCTGTCAAGCATCCGTACCGCCGTCGCAGGTGACTATGATCGCCAGTACGCCACCGGTTCCACGATGACCTCTTCCCGTTCCGATTCCTCCCCCGCCCCCGCCGCATTGGCCGCCTTCCTGCGGGGATGCGAGCGCCGCGGTGCGGTGTTCGCCGAACTCCAGTGCGGAGACGCCGATCGCGGCGATGTCGCCCTCGCCGCCGCCCTGCGCGCCTTTCGGGGCAAGGCGGCCGCGCTCCCGATGGCGGACTTGCCCGTGCGCTTCTGGACACTGCTGGCGGCCACGCCGCAGCTGCGGGTCGATGGCCCGTCGGCGCGC
>NZ_JBGFFG010000449.1:0-2592 GCF_056175765.1 Pseudoxanthomonas sp. LjRoot204_2
GTGCACGTCCCACTGGCGCACCACATGGCGCAGGAAACGCCGCTGGTCGTCCGTGGACATCGATTGCCACAGCGCCTGGCCATGGGGGCGGATGCGCTCCATCACGGCCTGCCAGGGCAGGCCATCGGCGACAGCCTGTCGCGCGGCCTGGCGCAGGAAGCGCAGGCGACCACGCAGGTCGAGGGCCTGCAGCGGGGCGGGGTCGAACGTCGCCGCGCCGCCATGGCAGTGCGGCAGCGGCAGCAGCGCATGCCGGGACAGCACGTGGACCGGTCCCGCGTGGCCGTTGTCGGCCAGGCTCAGCACGGTGTCCACCATKCTCAGGCCGGAACCGATGATGCAGACCTCGGCATCGGTCGGAAGGGCCTTCACCGCGTCGAAGTCCCACGCCGCCAGCGAGCGGCCTTCCGGCAGCTGCGGTGCACCGCGCGCCGGCAGCGGCTTGGGCGTGTTGCCGACCGCCATCACCACGCCGCGGGCCAGCAGGGCGCCATGTGCCGCCAGATGCAGCGTCGCGCCGTCGGCGCGTGCGTCGAGCTCGGACACGATGTCCCGCACGATCTGCAGCGACGCCGGACTGGCGGCGATCATCTCGTGCAGGCGCGTGCGCAGGTAGTCGCCGTAGCGGCGCCGTTCGATGAACGCGTGCGCCAGGTCATGGCGACCGGGGCCGCCGGCAGGCGTGGTGGCTACGACATGGTCGAGGAAATCCTCGGGGCGGTCGTCGAAGGCACTCATGCGCGCCGCAGGTACGTTGAGGACATGCTCGCCATGCGTCGTCGCATAGGCCACGCCCTGCGCCAGCACGTCGCGCGGTTCGATCATCACGATGCGCAGCGGCGTGGTCGCCTGCCGCAGCGCCTGCATCGCCGCCAGCACCCCACCCGCGCCACCGCCGATGATGGCCAGGTCGCAGGGCGGCAGGGGAAGGTTCGTCTCGGATGTCATGCCGTCATTGTAGGCGAACGGTCGATGACGTCCGCGCGCCGCTACATCAGCGAGTCCGCCAGCCGCGCGATGCCTTCTCGACTGCGCTGCCAACCGGGACGACGGCGCCAGGCATCGCGGTCGACCGCGTCCGCCTGCGCCAGGTACTCGGCCTCGATCGCGCGGATGCGCGCGACCACGCCTGCGTCATAGCAGACCAGGCCGATCTCCGCGTTGAGCGCGAACGAACGGATATCGAGGTTGATCGAGCCGACCAGCGCGATGTCGTCGTCCACCGTCAGGTGCTTGGCATGCAGGAAGTGCGGGCGATACAGCGCGATCTTTACTCCGCAGGCGAGCAGCTCGTCGTAGTAAGACTGCTGCGCCCACGCGGTCAGCGTCTGGTTGTTGGTGGCCGACAAGACCAGCTGTACGTCCACGCCGGACAGCGCCGCGATGCGCAGGGCGCTGAGGGTCGCGTCGTCGGGAACGAAGTACGGCGTGGTCAGGACCACCTGCCGACGCGCGAGGTGGATCAACGCGTTGACGGTGTCGCGCGCATTCTCGAACGGGTACGCCGGGCCGCTGGGCAGCAGCTGCGTCGATACGTCCTCGGACTGCACCGACAGGTCGGGCTGGACGGCCAGGCGCTCGCCCGTCTCGATGTACCAGTCGCTGGCGAACACCCCTTCCAGGTGCGACACCACGGGCCCCTGCACGCGCGCCACCAGTTCGCGGTTCGGGTGTCCGGCGACGAACACGGCATCGGCAAGGTTCTGCGAACCCACGTAGCCGATGCCGTTGTCGATCACCGCCACCTTGCGATGGTTGCGCAGGTCCATGCGGCCACTGCGGCGCCATTGCAGGCCGCCGGGCAGCATGGCGTGCACCTGCACGCCGGCCGTGCGCAGGCGCGCGGCGTAGACACGCAGGCCGCGCTTGGCACCGACGGCATCGAGCAACAGGCGACAGGTCACGCCACGCCCGGCGGCGCGGCACAGCGCATCGGTCACCGCTTCGCCCACTGCGTCGTCGAACATCAGGTAGTACAGCAGGTGCACCTGCTGCGTGGCGGAATCGATGTCGTCCAGCAGGGCGCGCAGCGAAGCGTCGTAGTCGTCGAGCAGCGCGACCGCATTGCCGTGCGTGGGCATGAACGCGCCCTGGCGTTCGATCAGGGGCGCCATTTCGGCGGCGGCGCCTTCGCGCGGAGTCCAGCGCAGGGCGCTGAGGGGGCGCTGTTCTTCGCGGATCACGTCCGATGCGCGCGCCTGCCGCTCGATGCGTTCCCGCGAAAGCCACGGGTGGCCGAGCAGCAGGTACAGCGGCAGGCCGAGCAGCGGCACGAAGCCGACCAGCAGCAGCCAGCTGCGCGCGGCGGCCGGGGTGGTGCGGCTGGGAATCCACCACAGCGCCGCCAGGCGGATCAGCCAGTCGAGGATCAGCAGCGCGGTGCCGTAGGACCAGTCCATGGGGGGCGGGTGTCCGTGGAGGGGATGCCTGATTCTGGGCAGGCAGACGGCTAAAAGAAAACCCGCCACGGAATCCTTCTCCCCGCATGCGGGGAGAAGGTGCCCGAAGGACGGATGAGGGGCAGCTTTTGGCTCGCCGAAGCCGGAAAACAGAAAACCCCGCCGAGGCGGGGTTTTCTGAGAGGCGCTGGAT
>NZ_JBGFFG010000450.1:0-2592 GCF_056175765.1 Pseudoxanthomonas sp. LjRoot204_2
GATGTGGACCAGCGCCGCGCGGAGATCGCGGACCTGCAGCGCCAGCTCGGGGAGGGCGGTCGATGAGCGCTTACGACCGCATGGTTCGGCTGTCGCTGGCCCTAGTGCTGCCCTTGGTGGCGGCCACCGCGATCGCCGCCGACAACCCGGTGGTCGCCCAGCTCAGCCAGCGCCTGGCGGCACTGCAGTCCGATCCCGTCCTGAGCGAGCACGCGGCGTACGAGAAATTGCAGGCGCAGCATGCGGTGACGGCGCTGTACAAGGGCCGTCGCAGTCAACGCGAAACCCTGCAGTTCGTGGCCGAACGTCGGGTCGAGATCGCCGAGATCGCCGCGCGGACCCAGGCGGCACGCCGCGAGGCCGATCGCCTGGACCGTACGCGCAGCGAACTGCTGGTCGAGGCGAGCCGACGCGAGGCCGAGCGTGCCCGGCGCGAGGCCGAACGTCTTCGCGTGCAGGCGCAGATCCAGGCCGAGGAAACCGAACGCCTGCGGCTGGCCGCCGAGGCCGAGGCACTGGCGCGGCAGGAGGCCGAGACCACCCTCGATACCGTGGCAGGCCAGCAGGCCAACCGATTGAGTGCCGCTCGCCAGCGGGAGCTGAAACTCGCCCGCGAAGAGGCCGAGCTGGTGTCCGGGGCCAAGTTGCCTGCCTCGAAGTTCGAGGCGCGGGGCGAGGTATTCACGCTGGGCGCCAACGTGTTCGCTGGCAATTCCGCCAAGCTATCGGGCGGCGGCACATCCACCGCGAGCGCACTGGCCGCGTATTTGCAAGCCAACCCCAAGGCGCGCGCCCGGATCGAGGGCTACGGCGACAACCAGACGCCGGGGCAGCGTCGTGCGGATGCCTTGCGCGACGCGCTGACGGCGGCCGGGGTGCAGAAGTCGCGCCTGCAGAGCATCGCGAAAGGTACGGGTACCAAGGCTCGGGCGCTGGAAATGATCATCACGCACTGATTTTCCCTTGAAAATCATGAGCTTGGATGAACCTTTCTGGCTTCCCGGCGAATAGCCTGAACATTGTCCCGCGTGCGGTTTCCTTTCAGAATCAATGACTTGACATCGCGCTTGCCGGCCTGCTGGTCGAGGAGTAGGGTCATATTCCCAAGCGACTCCCGTCGCTTGGCTCACCGGAGAATCGACCCGATGACGCCCGTTCCGATACCCCTGGAGACCGCCGCCGGCAAGCAGCTGGCCGTGGGCGTCCTGGCGGGACGCACCGGTGCCGCCGGCCAGAGGCTCCGCTCCCAAGCCAACGCCCCGTGCCTGTGAAGGCCGGGGCGTTCGTATTTCCGCTGAAGGAGGTAATGATCATGTTCGAAGGTCAACCGCAGGCCGACATTGATGCGCTCATCAAGGCCGATCCGGAGTTCAAGCAGCTCTACCAGCGCCACCGCGAGCTGGACAAGAAGGTCACCGACGCCGAACTCGGCGTGCTGCCCATCGATGACACCCTGCTCGGCCAGATGAAGCGCGAAAAGCTGCACGCGAAGGAGCGATTGCTCCGGATCTACGACGCCAAACCGCACTAGGCGCCTCACTTTCTCGTCGCGGGCGKCGGCGGCCTCCTCGTCGGCCGTCGCCGTCCGCGTCACCCAAGTGCGATAATCCGGGCCCGTACCGCACCGGATGCACGGCCGCATGGCGATCCACTCTTCCGTACTCGAGCTGATTGGCGACACGCCGATCGTCCAGGCCAAGCGCCTCGACACCGGGCTCTGCACCCTCTACCTGAAACTCGAGAGCGCCAACCCCGGCGGGTCCATCAAGGACCGCATCGGCATGTCGATGATCGAGGCCGCCGAAAAGCGCGGCGACCTGAAGCCTGGCGCCACCCTCGTCGAGGGCACGGCCGGCAATACCGGCATCGGCCTGGCGCTGGTCGCGCAGCAGAAGGGTTACAAGCTGATGCTGGTGGTCCCGGACAAGATGAGCCGGGAGAAGATCTTCAACCTCAAGGCGATGGGCGCCGAGGTCATCCTGACCCGTTCGGACGTCGCCAAGGGGCACCCTGAGTATTATCAGGACCTGGCCGAGCGCATCGCGCGCGAGACACCCGGCGCCTACTTCATCAACCAGTTCGGCAACCCCGACAATCCGGCCGCGCACGAGTACGGTACCGGCCCTGAAATCCTGCGCCAGATGGACGGCCGGCTGGATGCCATCGTCTTCGGCTGCGGTAGTTCCGGCACCATGACCGGCCTGTCGCGCTGCTTCGCGGAGCAATCGCCGCAGACCGAAATGGTACTGGCCGATCCCGTCGGATCGATCCTGACGCAGTACATCAACGAAGGCACGCTCAGCACGAAGTCGGGCAGCTGGCTGGTGGAGGGCATCGGCGAAGACTTCCTGCCGCAGATCTCGGATTTCAGCCGGGTCAAGAAGGCCTACGCGATCAGCGACGCGGAGAGTTTCCACACCGCTCGCGAGCTGCTGGCGAAGGAGGGCATCCTGGGCGGCTCGTCCACCGGCACCCTGCTGGCGGCGGCGCTCAAGTATTGCCGCGAGCAGACCACGCCGAAGCGCGTGCTCGTGTTCGTCTGCGACACCGGCAACAAGTACCTGTCGAAGATGTACAACGACTACTGGATGC
>NZ_JBGFFG010000451.1:0-2571 GCF_056175765.1 Pseudoxanthomonas sp. LjRoot204_2
GCTCCAGATGTCGGAGCGCGGCGAGCTCAAGGACGCTGGCCGTCCCCAGGTCATCCAGAAGCCTGCGCAGGTCCGGTACGAGTTGGGCGCGGTCGTCGACGTGCGGTCGTCGCGAGGCGCTGGATTGCCCATCCTGGCCGTGACGCCGGAAGGCGCTGCGACCCGTATCGGCATGAAGGTGGGAGACCGGCTGGTCGCTTTGAACGGCGTGCGGCTCGATGGGACGGCAGCGCCAGCGCCGCTGTTGGAGCAGGCGATGCAAAGCGGCCAGGGTCGCATCACCGCAGCGGTGATGCGTGGCACCGCGACACAGACGCTGCAGGGCGATGCAGACGTCGTTGCGGTGCCGGCCTACCGGCTGGAAATCGGTCCCGATGCCAAGGGTGCGTGCGGATTCGTCACCGTACGGGCCGGAACCGTCCCAAAGACACGCAATATCTTCCGCGCCGAAATCACCACCATCGACGGGCGCAGTACGCCTCTGCAGTCGACCAACCGCCATCAGCTGGCGGCGGGGCGCCATGTCCTGGTCGTGCAGGAGTTGATAGACACGAATCGCCTGAGCCCTTCGCAGTTGGTGCAGATCGCCAAGATGAAGCGTTTCGCCATGGCCAGGGCGTACAAGCCACTGGTCATCGACATCAAGCCGAATACCAGCTACCGCATCGGCGCACGCCTCCTGCGCGACAAACTGGATGTCCAGAGCCTGCGCGACAATGCCTACTGGGAGCCGGTGGTGTGGGAGGAAGTCGCGGAACGCTGCCCGTGACTCAAGGAGCCGCCGTGTGACCGTGACCCAGCGCCTGCCGGAGGAAAGGCACGGTGACCCGTCGCTGCGCGGCGAGGGATGCGCGGTCCAGGCGGTCCAGCAGGGCGACGAGCGCACCCAGGTCGCGGTCGGTATGGGTGAGCAGCCAGTCCAGCGCGGCATCCTCCACGACCAGCCCGCGCCGTTGCGCACGATCGCGCAGTACGTCGCGACGGCCGTCGTCGTCGAGCGGGTGCAGCGCGACGCGCAGGCACTGCTGCAGGCGGGAGCGCAGGTCCGGCAGGACCAGGCCGATCTCGTCCGGAATGCCGCGCGCGGTGTACAGCACGTTGAGGCCGGACGTCCGGGCGCGGTTGTGGAAGTCGAACAGCGCCACTTCGTCCTCCCGCGTACCCGCGATCGCATCCACGCCATCCAGCGCGACCACGTCATGCCCTTCCAGCGCGTCCAGCGCATCGCGCAGGCGACCTGAGGCGGCCGCCATCGGCAGGTAGGCGGCACGTCGGCGTTGCTGCTCCGCCGCGGCACAGGCCGCAAGCGCGAGGTGGGTCTTCCCCGTCCTCGTCGCGCCGGACAGGTAGACCCAGTCGGCGTCCGGTTCGGCCGCCAGCGCCTGCAGTGCCGACACCGCGCCCTCGGGCGGAGCGATGAAACTCTCGAAGCGCTGGTCGGGCGGATAACGCAGTGCCAGCGGCAACTGCGGGCCGAGGCCGGTCGCCTGCGTTCCGCTGCTCACGGCAGCTCGATGTCGCGCACCGGCGCCTGTTCCACKCTGCCCTTGTCGATATACGAATCGAGCACGATGGAAGGGCGATCGCCCGCATACAGGCGACTCTGCGTGTAGCGCTCGTGCGCGAAGCGCAGCAGGACGTTCGCGATCGCCGCGACCGGCAAGGCAAGCAGCATGCCGAGAAAACCGAACAGCTGGCCGCCGGCCATGATGGCGAAGATGACCGCCACCGGATGCAGGCCGATCCGGTCGCCGACGATGCGTGGCGTCAGTACGTAGCCTTCCAGCATCTGGCCGACCACGAACACGCCCATCACCATTGCCACCAGCGACCAGTCGCCGCCGGACTGCACCAGCGCGGCGATCACGCCCAGCACGATGCCCGTGGCCGTGCCCAGGTAGGGCACGAAGCTGATCAGTCCGGCGATGATGCCGACCAGCAGGCCCACCTTCAGGCCGACCACCGACAGCCCGAGCGCATAGATCGCACCCAGCGCCAGCATCACCAGGAACTGGCCGCGCAGGAACGCGCCCAGTACCTCGTTGGATTCCAGCGCCAGGCGCGTCACCGTCGCGATGTGGTCGCGTGGCACCAGCGCGGCGATGCGCTCGACCAGCAGGTCCCAGTCGCGCAGGAAGTAGAACGTCAGGATCGGCAGCAGTACCAGGTTGGCGATCCACGCCATCACCGCGAAACCGGAGCGCGAGAAGTACCCGAACATCGTCGCTGCGACGCCGCCCGCCTGCTGCCAGTGGCCGCGGACCCAGTCCGTCAGCCGGTCCGGGTCGAGCCAGGCGACCAGTTCCAGCCCGGTTCGACGCTCGACCCACGGCAATGCGGTCTGCACGAACCAGTCCCGGTACGCCGGCATCGATTCGATGACGGTCACCACCTGCCGCTCGATCATCGGTACCAGGATCACCAGCGCCAGCACCAGCAGCAGCGTCATCAGGGTGAACACCAGCACCACCGCCGTGGTGCGCGAACGTCCCGAGCGCTCCAGCCGGTCCACCCACGGATCGCCCAGCCAGCCGAGCAGCGCGGCGCACACGAAGGGCGTGAGCACCGGTG
>NZ_JBGFFG010000452.1:0-2563 GCF_056175765.1 Pseudoxanthomonas sp. LjRoot204_2
GTCCTGGTCCTGCGTGCCGACGCGGGTGTCGATCTGCACATTCTTGAAGTTCAGCGACCCGTCGCCATTGGCCACCGGGGTTTCGTCCAGGAACACCGACTGCAACCCGTTCACCAGGCCGACGATCTCGCCTTCGCTGATCAGGTCAAGAATGCGCGCGTAATCGGTGCTGTGCAGGCTGTCGGGCGCCTCGACCGGCTTGCGGGCCTGGCTGGACCCGCCCTTCGCCMCCGCGATCGCGGCCCGCGTCGCTGACGCCAACGGACGCATGATCATGCGAGTAGCCACTCCCCGTGCCAGGGCGCGCCACCGCCACCACCACCGCCACCCGACCCGACGCCACCACCGCCCGCGGCGGTGCCCGTCGGTACGTACACCTGATCCTCTGACGTGATGCCAGCGGAAATGACCGCGCTTCCGCAGATCACCTCGCCGTATGCCACAGGCACCGGGTTGCCCTGCGCCTGGGTGTTGATAGGTCCGTTGAAGGAATAGCTGGGTCGATTCTCGGGACGATCACCGGCGCCATTACCCTTCGGCGTGGGTGCCAGCATCTGCGCCACGCCGCCGATGATCATGCCGATACCGGCCTGGATGAAGGGCGTGCCCCAACCGCCATAGATGTTGCCGATGACGCCGATGACGATCAGCACAATGCCCAGGATGATGTTGAAAACGCCGTTCTTCTTCGACCCCAGCAGCACCGGCGCGAAGCGGATTTCGCGGTGGCCGGCCGGCGTGTCCAGCTGATCTTCCTTCAGGTTGTCCTTGCCGATGAACACGGCGAAGCCCATGCCCTTGTCCTTGGCTTCGGTCAGGTACTGTTCGAAACCAGGCAACTGCGCGGCAAGCGCGCGCAACGCCTCGGCCGGTGTGCTGACCGCCAGGCGAAAGGACCGGCCGAACGTTGCGCCGAAGCGCCCGTAAAGTTTCACGGTGGTCAGCGCCTGCATCATGCGTGGACCTCCCGGTGTCGCACGATGTAGCGCGTCACCTCCGCCCACTGGCCGCCGTACACGTCACGGCTGGAAAGCCGGCCATGCAGGTGGTGGATGATGTTGCCGTCGCCGAGATACACGGCGGCGTGATTGACCACCGGGGCGCGGATCTGCATCAGGATGATGTCGCCACGCTGCGGTGCGCCCACGATGGGCGCACAGCCGGCAGCGGCGAAGTTCTGCATGTACAGGTCTTCCCCATGCAGCCACCAGTCGTCGCGGCGCGGGTAGTCGGGCAGGTCGATGCCGAGTTCCCGCCGGTACCAGTCCCGCACCAGGCTGTAGCAGTCCAGCACGCCATGCGCGAAGGGGCGGCCGATCAGCGGGGCTTCATAGCCCTGCGGCTCGATGGTCACGATGTCGCCCGCTTCCGGCTCCGTGCCACCGTCCGGCACGCTCACGTGCACGATGTGCCACGGCAGGCCGCTGGTTTCGCATGCCACCCGGTCGGCTTCCGATGGGCGCGCCGGAACGTCGGGGTGCGAATGCACCACGGCGATGATTTCGCCTTCGTCTTCCGCGCTCGCGTAGTCCTCCGGCGACAGCACGAAGTGTTCGCCCGGGGTGGCGGCCAGGTTCGCGCAACGGCGGTACCGCTCGCGGCCCTTGACCACCTGCACCAGGCCGCACGACTCGCGCGGATAATCGGCCACGGCGTGGTCGCGGATGGCCTGCTGGGTTTCTTCTTTCATGTACGCACCATGCCGGCGGCAGCGAAGCCGCCATAGTTCAAGACGCCATCCGGCCAGATGCGCAGCTTGCAATCGCGCACCAGACCACCACAGCGGTCTTCGGCCAGTGTGGCCGCGGGGCTGCCATCAGCTTTCGCCACTGGCACGCCAACGTAGTTGCAATAGGGGCCGCGGTAGCCACCGATGGACAGCCACAGGCAGCGGCTGGCGATGATCTGCCGGCGCGGCAGCTGGACGCCCGCGAAGTCCAGCGCAGACGCCAGTTCGAATTCCACCGCGTCGCTGGACTCTCCGGACTTGCGTTCGATGAACCACACGTCGTCGGGGAAGCCCTGCGTGGGATCGGCTGTTGGGTTGCCGTCAGGGAAGTTCACGGCGTCCAGATACTGCGCGAACGTACGGCGCCGTGTGATCTTCGCGCCGACCAGGTCGTCGTAGTACATGCACAACGCACTGATGCTGCCGTTGACGTTGCCCACCGCCAATTTCGGCACCGGCTGCTTCTCGCCGGTGATTTCGAAGCCCTCGGCCTTGATGGGCCAACCCACGTACTGGTTGCCCTGCCACCAGATCGCTTCGGTCTGCGCATGTCCGTGGAAATAGGCCACGTCACCGCCCAGGACGGTGGCGTCCAATTCCAGCAGTTCGATCAGGCTGCCGGGTTCCAGCTTCTGGATGTCTGCCTTGACGGTCATGGCGTGAACCACTGTTCGAACGTGGCCACGAGGCGACGCCGCGAAGCGGCGCCCGGTATCCACTGGAAGCCCTTGCAGCGGAACAGCGCCTGTTCGCCATCGGGTGGGGTCCACAGAAACGACGTATGGCCGCCGTGGGCACGCAGGAAGTCACGGATGGGCAGCAGGTAGTCCAGGC
>NZ_JBGFFG010000453.1:0-2555 GCF_056175765.1 Pseudoxanthomonas sp. LjRoot204_2
GCAGGATGTGCTGCGCGGCATCGGCCTGCTGTGCCTCCGCGCGCACGACTCCGTGCTGGAGATGCACGGCCCCTTGCCGGCACCGATGCCACGGCGCGCGGGCCTGCATCGCGTGCAGTTGCTGCTCTCTTCGCCGGAGCGACGCGCCCTGCACCGCATGCTCGATCTCGCGCTGCCGCAGATCCATGCCCTCCCGGAAGCACGCCGTACGCGCTGGTCGCTGGATGTCGACCCCATGGACCTGTACTGATGACGCCGACGCCCTTCACGCGCCTCACCTCCGCCCAGCGCCTGCGCAGCATCTTCAGCGGATCGGTGGGCAACCTGGTGGAGTGGTACGACTGGTACGTGTATGCGGCCTTCTCGCTGTATTTCGCCGAGATCTTCTTTCCGGGCGGCGACCGCACCAGCCAGTTGCTGAAGACCGCGGCCATCTTCGCCGTGGGCTTCCTGATGCGCCCGCTCGGCGGCTGGCTGCTCGGCCGCTACGCCGACCGCCATGGACGCAAGCGCGCGTTGATGCTGTCGGTTGTGATGATGTGCGGCGGCTCGCTGATCATCGCGTGCACGCCGGGGTACGCGACCATCGGCGTCGCCGCGCCGATCCTGTTGGTGCTGGCACGCTTGCTGCAAGGTCTGTCGGTCGGCGGCGAGTACGGCACCTCGGCGACCTACCTCAGCGAGATGGCCACGCGCGGGCACCGCGGTTTCTGGTCGAGCTTCCAGTACGTGACGCTGGTGATGGGCCACCTGATCGCGCTGGCCGTGCTGATCGCGCTGCAGCGCGTCTTCCTCACCGATGAACAACTGCGCGACTGGGGTTGGCGCATCCCGTTCGCGATCGGTGCCGTGGCGGCACTCGTCGCGCTGTGGCTGCGCCGGAACATGGTGGAAACCGAATCGTTCTGCCGCCGTGGCGCCAGCCACGCGGACCGCGGGCAGGCGCAGGGAACGCTGCGCGCGCTGGCGCGGCATCCGCGGGCCGTCCTCGCCGTGGTCGGGCTGACCATGGGCGGCACGCTGGCGTTCTACACCTACACGACCTACGTGCACAAATTCCTCGTCAACAGCGCCGGCATGGCCAGCGAGACGGCCAGCCTGATCAACGCCTCGACCCTGTTCTTCTTCATGCTGCTGCAGCCGGTGGTCGGCGCACTGTCCGACCGGATCGGGCGGCGCCGCATCCTCATCGCGTTCGGCGTGCTGGGCACATTGTGCACATGGCCGATCCTGTCCACGCTGCAGACGGTGTCGAGCCCCGTGCAGGCGTTCTGGCTGGTGATGGCGGCGCTGGTGATCCTCAGCGGCTACACCGCGATCAACGCCGTAGTGAAGGCCGAGATGTTTCCCGTCGAGATCCGCGCACTGGGCGTGGGCCTGCCGTATGCGCTGACCGTCGCGCTGTTCGGCGGAACGGCGGACATGGTGGCCCTGTGGTTCAAGAAGATCGGCATGGAAGCCGGCTTCTACGGGTACGTCACTGCATGCATCGCGTGTTCGCTGCTGGTGTACCTGTGGATGCCGGACACGCGCGAGACGTCGCTGATCGATCGCGACCCGCATTGAACGACGGCACCGGCGCGCATGCGACAATACGTCGCGATCCGCCACGGTCCGTGGCCGCGGGAGACGGCATGCAGCCGGCACACCATTTCGTCATCGTCGGCGGTGGCTTCGCAGGCCTCTGGGCGACGCGCGCGCTGGCCTCCGCGCCGGTGCGCATCACGCTGATCGACCGGCACAACCAYCACCTGTTCCAGCCGCTGCTCTAYCAGGTGGCGACCGCCGGTCTGTCGGCACCCGACATCGCCGCGCCGCTGCGCCACATCCTGCGCAGGCAGGCCAATGTCGAGGTGAGGCTGGCGGAAGTCGCCTCGATCGCCGCTCGGGACAAACACGTCGTGCTCACGGACGGGACGAACATCGCGTTCGACTCGCTGCTGCTGGCGACGGGCGCGACGCATGCCTATTTCGGTCATGACGAATGGGCGCCGCACGCGCCGGGCCTCAAGACGCTCGACGACGCGCTGCAACTGCGGCGCCACCTGTTGCTCGCCTTCGAACGTGCGGAGGCGGAAACCGATCCGGCGGCACGCGCCGCGTGGCTGAGTTTCGCCATCGTCGGCGGTGGACCGACCGGCGTGGAACTGGCCGGCACGCTGGCCGAGATCGCGCGGCACACGCTCAGGAACGAGTTCCGCCGGATCGATCCCTCGCAGGCGCGCGTGCGGCTGGTGGAGGGCGGACCGCGCGTCCTGGCCTCGTTCCCCGAAGCGCTGTCGGAAAAGGCGCGTCGGCAATTGGAAAAGCTGGGGGTCGAGGTCGTCACCGGGACGCCGGTCAGCGGCATCACCGCCGACGGCTACCAACTCGGGGACACGTTCGTGGCCGCAAGAACGGTGGTGTGGGCAGCGGGCGTGGCCGCATCGCCCCTCGCACGCTCGCTGGGTGTGCCGCTGGATCGTGCGGGCCGCGTCACGGTGCAGCCCGACCTCAGCGTGCCGGGTCATCCGGACATCTTCGTCGCCGGCGACCTGGCGGCAGTGGCTGCGGAT
>NZ_JBGFFG010000454.1:0-2552 GCF_056175765.1 Pseudoxanthomonas sp. LjRoot204_2
CCATACATGACGGTGTCCGCTTGCAGGGGATCGCCTTTCGCATTGCGCTTGCCGTAAGCGGCAACGTGGACCACCTTGCCCTCGTCGATGATCGCGATGGCCAGACCGTTGGCCTGCGCGGCCTTCATCGCCGCCGCAACTTCCGCGTCCAGGGCGACACGAGTGGGAATGGCAGGGGCAGCCGGACCAGCCGCCGGGGCGGCGAACGGCAGCAGGGCGAGCAGGCAGATTCCGATCAGTGAGCGCATGACCCCTCCTATGTGAGTTGAATCATACGGGCCATGGGGAACCGCTTGAGCGCCAGAGGTCATGGGCCGGCCGGGCGCCTCCTCTTGCCCCTCTACTCACACATAGGCGGTCGCGAGAGGCAAAAAGCCCCGCGCTTCTCTCACCAAGGGTCTCGCGAGGACCTGAAAGGGCCTCTCTTCTCTCACTAACGGTGTCGCGAGAACCTGAAAGGGCCTCTCTTCTCTCACTAACGGTGTTGCGAGGACCTGAAAGGCGCTCTCTTCTCTCACTAACGGTCTCGCGACAACCTGAAAGGCTCTCTCTTCTCTCACTAAGGGTGTTGCGAGGACCTGAAAGGCGCTCTCTTCTCTCATTGCGGCTCAAGCGGGACCAAAAAAGTACCGCTACTCCTCATCGAGGGTCTTGCAGGCGGAACAATGCAGGGAGAGCGTGGCAAGACGCGGGCTTGCGGTGGGAGATCGTCATTCCGGGRCGGAAGCTCAACGCGTTTTCGGTTGCCATTTCATCTCGCCAGGCTGTGGCGTTGCGTCGACTGGCGCGGCTCCCCGTGACGCAGGGGTCCCGCCCGCCAGCACGAAGTCCGCAATCTCGTCGGCATGACCGCCTAGAAGGCCACCGGCGTCATGCCACCGGGATTGTCGATGGCGTACCAGAGGGTGGAACCCGGCGTCRCCGTGTTGGCACGAGCGACCTTGCTGGATGTCCCGATGCAGCCGGACAGCATCGACGCGCAGACCAGCATGAAGAAAGGCAGTGCGATCCGCTTCATGGACGACCCCGGTGTCCCGATCAGCGGGATTCGGTGATCCGCAGGATCTTGCCGCTGGTGTTGATGGTGAAGACGATGGTCTTGCCGTCGCGGAAGTAGGTCCAGTTCTCGCCTTCACGAGCGCCGTACTGGTTTTCCAGCGGGGTGACCAGATCGGGCTTGCCGGCGATCTCGACAAGCCGACCGATGCCGTCGCCGCTGCTGACCACGCGGTTGCCGAAGGCGTAGGTATTGGCGAACGCCATACTGGCGGCGAACATGAGGGCAAGGAAGATGGCGGTCTTGCGCATGGGATTCTCCTCTCCGTTGGTAGGCCGAGTATAGGCCTGGACGCTCCGCGTTAAAGCGACAGCATCCGCATCAGCGCCAAGGCCGCCACGGCCGATGCCAGCCAGATCGCCACACGCTTGACGAGCGCACGGTTCAATCCCCCCTGCCCCGCGTCACGCGGCTGGTTGAAGCCGACCACCAGCACGTGCATCGGCAGCGCGACGACGAGCAGGAAGGCAAACACCCAGTTCAAGGTTTCGTCTCCCAGTCGCGGCCAGACCAGCGGCATCACGATGCCGGCGAAGAGGCCCGCAATGACGGCGGTGATGGGCGTGGGGGTGAGCTTCATGCGGGGCGGTGTCCGGCGGGTGGAAACCGCAGTCTAGCGGGCGGGTGTGGCGGGCGGGGCTAGCGGATGGTCGTAGGGTCAGCAGAACATGGGATAACAACGCGACGAATGGCGTCGGCATTGCTAAGGCGGCCGTTAAGCACTTCTGGATGGATCGCCATCCTTCTCAGCGCAAATCGCTTCTTCTTGCTTGGCCCGCGCCAGATCGGCTTCGATACCGATCACGCTATGCGTGAAGCTACCACGAGGACCGTTATCTCGTATAAGCGGATGATTAGTGGGCACATCCTCTGCCAAGAAGGCATAAACAAACGGCCCCAGGACAGGGACCATCAACACTAGAGCCAATGCAAATTTCTCCAAACGCGACCTAGAACTTTTCAGTAGACCGCGCAAGATCCAAAGACTGATCAACTCGGAGACCACGATCAGAATCAAGAATGGAGCGCTCATTGGGAAAGGCTACGCTAGGCGTTGTGCTTGAGTGTAGTGCATGGGCGATCGCGACAACTGACGTTCAAGAATCCGGGAGAAACGCTTCCGCTTCTTCCAACTCAACGCCCGGCGCCGACCGCAGGCAGGCCGCCAGTTGCGGCACGTGGCCCTGCCCGTAGAAAACCACGGCGCGATCACCCGGCTTCAGCGCCTGCAGCAGGCGGGCGCAGATGGCGAAGTTGCGCTTCGCCCAGGCGGCATTGAGCTCGACGCCGGGCTGTTGGTCACCGCCGCCGTAGCGCAGGAACTCTGCGTAGAAGCTCGCGGCCTCTTCGGTCGCGCGCGGGGTGTTCATCTCGCGCAGCACGCCGCCGATGCTGTGCGTCGCCTGAAGTGCGGTGATGCGCGCCGTGATGCCCTGGGCCTGTCCCATCAGCGCCTCGAGATCACCCGCCTTCCCGTTCGCCTGCGCCCACGCGC
>NZ_JBGFFG010000455.1:0-2534 GCF_056175765.1 Pseudoxanthomonas sp. LjRoot204_2
CTGCAGCGCCTCGATGGCCCGGTGCGCGGCAACGGCAAGATCATCCAGGAACTCGAAGGCGTGTTCCGCGGCGGCGGCTGGAACGTCATCAAGCTGCTGTGGGGCAGCTACTGGGATCCGCTCATCGCGCGCGACACCAGCGGCGTGCTGAAGAAGCTGATGATGGAAACCGTCGACGGCGAGTACCAGAACTGCAAGGCGTTCGGCGGCAAGTACACGCGCGACAACTTCTTCGGCAAGTACCCGGAGACGGCGGCCATGGTCGCCAACCTGTCCGACGACGACATCTGGCGCCTCAACCGCGGCGGCCACGATCCGCACAAGGTTTACGCGGCCTACCACGAGGCGGTGAACACCAAGGGCAWGCCCACTGTGATCCTGSCCAAGACGGTGAAGGGCTACGGCATGGGCTCGGCGGGCGAATCGCTCAACCCGACCCACCAGACCAAGAAGCTGGACGACGAAGCCATCCGCACGTTCCGCGACCGCTTCAACATCCCGGTCAGCGACAAGCAGTTGGAAGAATCGGCGCAGGTGCCGTTCTACCACCCGGGCGAGGACTCGCCGGAAATCCAGTACCTGAAGTCGCGCCGCGCCGCGCTCGGCGGYTACCTGCCSCAGCGTCGTCGCAAGGCCAGCGAGTCGTTCGAGACGCCGAAGCTGGAAGCCTTCGACCGCCTGCTGAAGAGCACCGGCGACCGCGAGATCTCCACCACGATGGCGTTCGTGCAGGGCCTGAACATCGCGCTGCGCGACAAGCAGGTCGGTCCGCGCCTGGTGCCGATCGTCGCCGACGAGGCGCGCACGTTCGGCATGGAAGGCATGTTCCGCCAGATCGGCATCTACGCGCCGTTCGGCCAGAAGTACAAGCCGGTCGACGCCGACCAGCTGATGTACTACCGCGAGGACCAGTCCGGCCAGGTGCTGCAGCAGGGCATCAGTGAGCCGGGCGCGATGTCGTCGTGGATGGCGGCGGGCACCAGCTATTCGGTCAGCAACGTGCCGATGCTGCCGTTCTACATCTACTACTCGATGTTCGGCTTCCAGCGCATCGGCGACATCGCGTGGCAGGCGGCGGACATGCGTRCGCGCGGYTTCCTGCTGGGCGSCACYKCSGGCCGCACCACGCTCRRCGGCGAGGGCCTGCAGCACGAGGACGGCTTCAGCCACGTCATCGCCGGCAGCATCCCCAACGTGCGCAGCTACGACCCGACCTTCGGTTTCGAGGTCGCGGTGGTCCTGCAGCACGGCATGCAGAAGATGCTGCAGGAGCAGGTGGACGAGTACTACTACGTCACCCTGATGAACGAGAACTACAGCCATCCGGAAATGCCGGCAGGCGCGGCCGAGGGCATCATCAAGGGTATGTACCTGCTCACCGACGCCGGCAAGCCGAAGAAGGGCGAGCTGCGCGTGCAGCTGCTGGGCAGCGGCACCATCCTGCGCGAGGCGATTGCGGCGGCCGAGCTGCTGGACAAGGATTTCGGCGTCACCGCCGACATCTGGTCCTGCCCGAGCTTCAACGAGCTGCGTCGCGACGGTTTCGACGCCGAGCGCTGGAACCGCCTGAACCCGGAAGCGAAGTCGCCGCGCAAGGCGTACGTGACCGAACTGCTGGAAGGCCGCCAGGGTCCTGCCATCGCTGCCACCGATTACGTGCGCGCCTACAGCGACCAGATCCGCGCGTTCGTGCCGATGGCGTACACGGCCCTGGGCACGGACGGCTTCGGCCGCAGCGACACCCGCGCCAACCTGCGTCGCCACTTCGAAGTGGACCGCTATTACATTGCCCACGCCGCCATCGCCGCCCTGGCGAAGGAAGGCAAGATGACCGGCAAGGACGTCGCCCGCGCGATCAAGCAGTACAAGATCGACGTGGACAAGGCGAACCCGGTTACGGTCTGACCCCGGTCACGGGTGACGGCATGGCGCTGACAGGGGATCACCTGCGCCGCTACGCCGTCGCCCGCAGCCTGTTCAAACCGACCACCCTGCCGCGGGCGATCCAGCGGCTGGGCTTCGTGCAGGCGGACCCGATCCGGGCGCCGGCACGCGCGCAGGATCTCACCCTGCGCCACCGCGTCGCCGGCTATCGCGCCGGCGACCTGGAGCGGCGGTATCCACGCCTGCCGCTGGAAGAAGACTTCTTCGTCAACTACGGTTTCCTGCCGCGCGCGCATCACCAGCTGATGCATCCGCGCACGGCACGCGAGGCGTGGACGCCCGCGCGATGGAAGCAGGCGCGCGCGGTACTGGAGTTCGTCAGTGAGCGCGGCACGGCGCATCCACGCGAAGTGGATGCACACTTCGGGCATGGCAAGACGACCAACTGGTTCGGCGGTTCGTCCAATGCCAGTACGCAGTTGCTGGACGGCATGCACTACCGCGGGCTGCTGCGGGTGGCGCGTCGCGAGGGCGGCACGCGGGTCTATGCGCCGCGCATCGGCGACGCGACGCCGGTCGCGGCAGCCGATGCGGAGGCGCGGCTGGGTGCGTTGCTCGACATCATCGTCAACAAGTACGCGCCGTTGCCG
>NZ_JBGFFG010000456.1:0-2527 GCF_056175765.1 Pseudoxanthomonas sp. LjRoot204_2
GCTTCGGCCTGCCGCTGCTGGTGGTCGGCATGGCGCTGGAGATCACCGGCTTCCTCACCTGGATCGCGCTGCGCCAGCGCGTGCCGCGCGGCATCCGCGTGCCGGGTGTGGGCAGCCTGTTCGAGGAAGCGGACAAGCGGCGTGCCTTGCTCCTGCATGCGATCGCCGGCGCACTCGTGGTGGTCGCGACGCTCGCCCCCGCCGTCGCGCGGCTCGCGGGCGTCGCGCTGGCCCTGGCGTATGCGGTCAGCCTGCACGCGAAACGGCGGTGCTGGCGGCAGGCGTGGACCTGGCAGGCCGACGGTCCCGGCTGATGGCCGAAACCGCAGACCGGCCCGTCAGTAGCGCAGGTTGAATTTCACCCAGGCGGTGCGGCCGGGTTCGTTGATGCGCACCGGATCGGCCGGGTAACCGAAGGCGCTGTTGCCGCCGAGGTTGAGGTGCTCGCTGTAGGCGCGGTCGAACAGGTTGTCGATGCCGGCGGTCAGTTGCAGGCGGTCGTTGAAGCGATAGCCGCTGTTGACCGAGAACACCGCGAAGCCGGCGCTCGGCCCGAGGTCGCGGCCGACGATGTTGCCCTGGCTGGTGCTGACACGCTCCTGCGCGGCCGCCACGCGCCACAGTGCGCCCCACGACCACGGCCCGCGTTCATGGCTGACCGAGAAGCGCGCTTCCAGCGGTGGCATCTGTGGCAGCGCCGTGCCGGTGTCGCGCACGGCGCCCCACGCGTAGGACGCGGCGCCCGACAGCTTCCAGCCTTGCGCGGGACGCCAGTCGATGCCGGCCTCGCCGCCGCGGATGTCGGCATCCACGTTGTGCGCGCGCGTGCTGCTGCCCATCATCCCGGCCGAATAGTCGAACAGGATGAAATCCTGCACGCGCCCGGCGTATAACGATGCCCACGCATCGACCTTCGCGCCCTTGAACTGCAGGCCGATATCCAGCTGCGTGGTGCGCTCGGGCTGCACGCCGGCGAAGGCATTCGGCGCTCCGACCGGACCGCGCGTGGGCGAGAACAGCTCCCAGTAGTCGGGCATGCGCTGCGTGTGGCCCAGGCCGGCGTAGGCACCCCAGCGGCCGCCCAGGTCGTACTCGTAGCGCACGAACGCGCTGGGCAGCGATTCCTTGCGCGTCATGCCGGCGGTGGGATTGGGCATCGGCATCATGCCGCCGGTGGTCGCGCGCAGATCCTGCGCTTCGGCGCGATCGAGGCGCACGCCGCTCATCAGGTGATGCGTGTCGGTGATGTGCCAGTGCGATTCGGCGAACGCGCCCCAGCTCTGGAACTTCGCGTCCACCTGCCAGGGCAGGGCGAGGTAGGCGCCGCGTCCGCTGGCGCTGCGCTGGCTGTGCCGGCTGTCGCGCAGGTCCAGGCCGGTGGTCACTTCCCAGCGACCGGACTGCCAGGTGGTGGCGACGCGGCCGCCGCGCGTACGGTGCGCCACGTTGCTGGCCATCGGCATCGGCATGCTGCTGGTGGGGTCGGGATCGCGCAGGCTGTAGTTGTCCATCACATGGTCCACGTCGTTCTGGTAGACATTGGCGACCACGGCATCCAGCACGCCGCCGATGTGCTTCTTCTCGAAGCGCAGGCCCAGGCTGTCGCGACGGAACTGCGCGCCGTCCATGCCACGACCCGCGTAGCGCGCCTGCGCGTCGCCGATGCCGGCGCTGAGTTCCAGCACGGTGTCCTCGTCCGGCGTCCAGCCGAGGGCGGCGTCGGCGTTCCACTTCTTCCAGGCGGACGGCACGCGGTCGCCGTTACCGTCCTCGTAGTCGTCGGCCTCGGAGCGGTTGGCGGATACGCGCGCATAGCCGCGCGGCGTACCGGCGCTGATGTCGAGCACCTGGTCGTTGCGGTTGCCGCTGCCGACCAGCGCGCTGCCGGAGGCCTGCACGCCGGGCTCGGCGAAGTACGGGATCTCGCGTTCGAAGCGCACCGTACCGGCCGATGCACCGCCGCCCCAGAGCACCGTCTGTGGCCCCTTGATGACGACCAGGCGATCGTAGGTTTCCGGTGCGATGTAGGACAGCGCATTGTCCATGCGCGACGGGCAGGCGCCGCTCATCGCGCCGTCGTTCGTCATCAGGTTGATACGCGATCCGAACATGCCGCGCAGCACCGGATCGCCGTTGGTGCCGCCGCTGCGCAGCGTGGCGAAGCCGGGGATGGTCTTCAGGTAGTCCGCGCCGTCGCTGGCCGGTACCGGCTGGCGCGGCAGCTTGGGGTCGGTGATGAAGGTGGTCGCCATCGCGGGTGCGACGCCGACCACGACGATGCCGTCCAGCGTGGTCGTCGCTATCGTGTCGACATGCACCGCGGCGTGCGCGTCGTCCGCGTGCGCCAGCGGCATGTTCGCGAGTGCGCCCAGCAGGGCGACGGTCAACAGATGACGGTTCATGACGCCTCTCCTCGTGTGATGCGGCCATTCTCGCGACGCACCCTGGAGTGCAGATGCGACGCGTTGTCGCAGGCATGGCGACGCTTGACTTTGGTCAAGCCCGCGCACGAATCCCTGCGTCCGAC
>NZ_JBGFFG010000457.1:0-2523 GCF_056175765.1 Pseudoxanthomonas sp. LjRoot204_2
CCCCCTATGTGTTCGACACACCGCAAGGCACGCGCACGCTGGCCGAGCTGTTCGAGGGCCGCCGCCAGCTGATGGTGCAGCACTTCATGTTCGCGCCGGGCTGGGAACAGGGTTGCAAGAGCTGCTCCTTCATGGCCGACCACCACGCCGGTGCGCTCACGCACCTCGCCCAGCGCGACCTCACCCTGGTCGCGGTCTCGCGCGCACCGCTGGCCGATATCGACGCCTTCCGCCGGCGCATGGGGTGGACATTCCCGTGGGTATCCTCGCATCGCACCTCGTTCAACCACGACTTCGGCGTGAACTTCAGCCAGGAGGACATGTCGCGCGGCGCCGTGGACTACAACTACAAGCGGCAGCCCTTCCCGCACGAGGAAGCCCCCGGCATCAGCGTGTTCGTGCGCGACGACGAAGGCCACGTCTTCCATGCCTACTCGCGCTACGGGCGCGGTGTGGAAGCGATGATGCACACCTACGCCCTGCTCGACCTGGCGCCGTTCGGCCGCGGTGAAGAGGGCGATGCCTACCCGATGGCCTGGGTGCGCCACCACGACCGCTACGACACCACGCCCGCCACCGCGTCCGGCGGATGCTGTGCCGCGAAACCCTGAGTCGACGCGCCATGCCGTTGCCCGATGCCTGGTGGCCCTGGCTCAGCATCGCCGGTCTGGGCGTGGTGCATGGCCTGAGTCCGGCGAATGGCTGGCTGTTCGTCGCGGCCATCGCCGCCGATTCCGGCGATGCGCACGACGTACGGCGCGCCCTGCTGCCCATCGCCATCGGGCACGCACTGTCGGTGGGGCTGGTCGTGGTGGTGGTGATGCAGGGCATCAGGCTGCCGCAGCAGCACCTGCTCGCCTTGGCGGGGAGCGGCCTGCTGGTCTTCGCGGCATGGAGACACGTCGTGCGCCCACGCGCTGCCGCTCGCCATGCCGCCCCTCGATCGCACGCGGGACTCGCCGCCTGGTCCTGCCTCATGGGCACCGCGCACGGCAGCGGCCTGATGCTGGTGCCGGCGCTGATGCCACTGTGCATGACGGACGGACCTGCGCGCGCCATCAGCGCCACCGGATCGGTTGCGTTGATGCTGACGGCAGTGGCCGTGCATCTGCTGGCGATGCTCGTGGCAACGCAGGTCGCCGCCGCTGGCCTCTGTCGCGGCCTTCGTTGCCGCGCGCGCTCGACGGACGCTGCCCGCACGCTGCTGCTCGGCCTGACGGGCGTGATGCTGATCGCGCAGCCCTGAAACGCTACGCGTTCTTTACGCGCCTGTCTCGGGAACGCATGGCGACGTTACGCACCACGGGCCTATCGTGACCACACCGCACACGCCGTGCGTCACGAACCGCTCCATGTCCATCCTGATCCTGCGCGGCCCGCATGCCGCGCTCCCCGACGTTCCCCTCCTCGACCGCCCGCTGCTTGAACGTGCGAACGCCGTCGGCCAGTCATTGCGCTGTCGCGCCTTCGCCAGTGTCCGCCAGTTGGTTAGCGGCCTGCGACGCGCGCGCCGCGAGCGAACCGACCTGCTGCTGCTCGACGTCGGCGACCTGGCGATGCACGACGCAGCCCAGAGCCGTGCCGTGCGCGACGCACTCGACGGCCTGCCTGCACCCTATATCGAAGTGCACGACGACGCCTCGCGCGTGCTGGAACCTCGCGTACAGCMCCAGCATGCACCGCTGGTGACCGTGATCCTGCGCAACGATCTCCCGCGTGCCTACGCGATGGCGCTGGACATCGCACTGCGTCGCCTGCATCCCGCCCCTGCGGAGACCCTCCATGCCTGAGCCGGAGCCCCTCATGTCCATCCTCGTCATCCGCGGCCCCGAACGCCACGACGCCCTCACGTCAGCCCCGCCGCCGTTGCCACCGTCGGTGCTCGGCGCGCTGGTGCAGCGCGCCGGCTGCGCTGGGCAGACGCTCGCCGTCCGCAGTTGCAGCTCCACCACCGAGGTCCTCACCGCCTTGCGTCTGGCCAACGAGTGGGGCGTACGCGCCACGCTGCTCGACCCCGGCGCGCTCACCGACCATCCGCTGTTGCAGCGCGCGGTGCAGGGTCTGGCCCATCCGTACGTGGAGGTCCACGACACGCTCGATGAAGGCGCCCTGCCCGCCGCCACCGGCCGCCGCCTCGCGGTCGTCGATGGCTACGGTGCGCGCAGTTACGCCTTGGCGCTGGAAATCGCGCTCGAGCAACTGGGCTGCACGGAATGCGAGTGCGATGTGCACGTCGGCACCTGACGCAGACGCTCGCGCATCCGTTCGCCGCTATTTCGCCGACTATGAGGTGTACGAAGGCGGACACTGCATCGCCTGGGGCCAGGTGGCGGCGCAGGTAGACGGCGGGGTGGCATCGGCCGACGCCATCGTGGCGACATTGCGCGAGGACGCTGCGCGCCAGCACGACGCGACGCCTGGCGCTATCCGGCTGCGTTGCGTGTGCCGGCTGTGATCGCGCACGCGAGACAGCGAATGTTCACCTGCTCATGTGACGCGTCGCCCAGTTTCCGGTGTACTACA
>NZ_JBGFFG010000458.1:0-2518 GCF_056175765.1 Pseudoxanthomonas sp. LjRoot204_2
GGGTGAGCGTCTGACCCTGCACTGGGAGGTTCCCGACGTGCTCCCACAGCTTCAGGTGCCCACCCTGTCCGTCCAGCCCCTGGCGGAGAATGCGATCCGTCACGGCATCGAGCCGTCAACCTCGGGCGGCGAGCTGAGCCTGCGGGTCGGGCTGGATGACGGCCATCTGCAGATCACCGTCGCCAATACCCTGCCTTCCAGCACGGCACGCGCCGCGCCGGGGCACCAGGTCGGCCTGAGCTCCGTCCGCGCCCGCATCCATGCGTTGACGCAGGGACGGGGCAGCGTGGAAACGACGACAGCGGACGGTCGCTATACCGCGATCATCCGCCTGCCGCTGGACGCCTGAGGCGTCTCAGGTCACCACCCGGTAGCAGGGCTGGTACTCGCCGGCGATCTTCATGCGCCGCTGCTCGACGAACGCGCGCAGCAGTTCGTCCAGGGCCTGCATCATCGGCGCATCGCCGTGGATCTCGAACGGGCCGAACTCCTCGATCCGGCGCATGCCGTCCTCCTTGACGTTGCCGGCGACGATGCCGGAGAACGCACGCCGCAGGTCGGCCGCGAGGTCGTGCACGGCACGGCCCGGCCGCAACTGCAGCGCTGCCATCGCCTCGTGCGAGGGGACGAAGGRCTGCTGGTAGTCCTCGGGGATCTGGATGGCCCAGTTGAAGAAGAACGAATCCTTGTGCCCGATGCGGTATTCGCGCACCTTGCGGATGCCGGCACTCATCTTCTTCGCCACGGCGACCGGGTCGCCGATGATGATCTCGTAGCGCTCGGCCGCGGCATCGCCGAGCGTCAGCCGGATGAAGCGGTCGATCTGCTCGAAGTAAGGCGCCGCGATGGTCGGGCCGGTCAGGATCAGCGGGAACGGCAGGTCGGCGTTGTCCGGATGCAGCAGGATGCCCAGCAGGTAGAGGATTTCTTCCGCCGTGCCCACGCCGCCGGGGAACACGATGATGCCGTGGCCGATGCGGACGAACGCCTCGAGGCGTTTTTCGATGTCCGGCATGATCACCAGGTGGTTGACGATCGGGTTGGGCGATTCGGCCGCGATGATCCCCGGCTCGGTCACGCCGATGTAGCGCGTCTTGCTGCGGCGCTRCTTCGCGTGCGCGATGGTCGCGCCCTTCATCGGGCCCTTCATCGCACCCGGACCGCAGCCGGTGCAGATATCCAGGCCGCGCAAGCCCAGTTCGTAACCCACCTGCTTGGTGTAGAGATACTCGTCGCGCGAGATGGAGTGGCCACCCCAGCACACGACCAGGTTCGGAT
The DNA here is from genome assembly GCF_056175765.1 of Pseudoxanthomonas sp. LjRoot204_2. Lineage (NCBI taxonomy): Bacteria > Pseudomonadati > Pseudomonadota > Gammaproteobacteria > Lysobacterales > Lysobacteraceae > Pseudoxanthomonas > Pseudoxanthomonas sp. LjRoot204_2. Next base: position 1,279 of record NZ_JBGFFG010000458.1, read on the forward strand.
CGCTGGGCTTGAGGATGCGCGCGTTGCGCAGCAGGCCGAACACCGCATTGGTGATACCGGCGGAGGATTCCAGGTCGRCCGCGTACTCGGGGCCGAGTTCGATGGCGGTATAGGCCAGGTCGCGGACCACGGCGAACAGCAGTTCGGCGATGCCGCGGATGATCTCGCCATCGACGAAGGCCATCGCCGGCGCGTTGATCAGGTCGATGCGCACTCCGCGGTCCTGCTGCAGGACCTGGATGTCGAAATCCGGATACAGATCGCGCGCCGCGCGCGGATCGTCGGACGCGCTGCCGCTGGTCAGCACCGCCAGTGCGCAGCGGCGCAGAAGTTCGTGCATGCCGCCGCTGGATGCGTCGCGCAGTCGTGCCACTTCGGCGCGGGAAAGCACGTCCAGGCCGCCGCGCGGATAGATGCGTGCGTCCTGTACCGGCAACGCCCTCGATGCCGTCTGGTTCATGGAAAGTCCTGTCTTCGTTCGTCAGAGGCGGGACTTTAGCGCAGTCGCGCGGGCAAGAGGAGGCTGACMAAAAGAAAACGGCCGGGTTTCCCCGGCCGTTCGTGTTGCGTTCCGCGGTAAGGCAGCGGATCAGAACTCGTACTTGAAACCGACTTGCAGGGACCACTGCGAAATGCCGTTGGTCTGGCTGTCGGCATTGGTCGGGATACCGAGGGCGGTCGCCTGGCCGAACTCCGTGCCGCTGCGGTAGCCGTACACGTACTTGCCGTTGTACATGCCCTGCAGCGTGGCCACTGCGTTGTTGGCGTTGAAGCCGTAGTCGATGACGTGGCCCCAGTCCTTGTTGATCAGGTTGCCCACGTTCTGGATGTCGATCCAGAGCTTGGACTTGTGACCCTTCATGAAGCCCGGCAGCTCCTGGCTGATGCGGACGTCGAACGTGTTCACCCAGCTGCTGGTGAAGCCATTCTCGGGGGCGTACGTACCGGCGTAGCGGTTCAGGCCATCCTGGCGCGACAGCCAATCCCAGAACGCCTGCTCCATTGCCGCGTTGGCGGTGAACTGGCCGGTCGCGCTCAGGCTGCCGAACAGGACGTCGCCAGGGCCGGCGGGCACGTAGAACAGGTCGTTGAAGGTGCGGTTGTCGCCATTGGCATCGCCCGAGAAGATGTAGCTGTACGGACGGCCGCTGCGGCCTTCGTAGAACAGGCCGACCTGGGTGGCGTAGTCACCGAAGAAGTTGTGCGTCCAGTTCAGCGAACCGCTGAAGCGGTCCTTGAT
>NZ_JBGFFG010000459.1:0-2510 GCF_056175765.1 Pseudoxanthomonas sp. LjRoot204_2
GCGCTTACCTGCGCCGAGAGGGCATCATGCTCCGCCGATCCCGCCCGGAAGTGGGCAGGGAGCTCCCGCAGGTCCAGAAGGTACCGCACGAGATCGATCTGGATTTCGATGTGATGGCATCGGTGGAAAGCGACGCCATCTCGCTTGCCCGCACGATCGTGGCGCGCAACGAGAAGTTCCGCGGCGAGAAGATGCAGGCCTCCGGCGAGTTCGATCGACTCATTCGCCAGGCTACCGGCGTGGCAAAGGCGCCGCATGTGGCGCAGTTCGTCAGGATGCTGGTGGAGACGGGCGAGCAGGTGGTGCTGTTCGGCTGGCATCGCGCCGTTTATGACATCTGGATGGAGCAGTTGGCCGAATTCAACCCGGTCATGTACACCGGCTCTGAATCGCCGAAGCAAAAGGCCTACGCCAAAGAGGAATTCGTCAGCGGCCGCAGCAAGGTGATCATCCTGTCGCTGCGCTCAGGCGCGGGCCTTGACGGTCTGCAGGACGCGGCCAGCATCGCGGTTTTCGGCGAACTGGACTGGTCACCCGGCGTGCACGATCAGGGTATCGGGCGCGTTGATCGCGATCGCTCGGATGGCCTGCTCAACTACGTCGTCGCTTATTTCGTCACCTGCAGTCAGGGCGCCGACCCGGCGATGATGGAGGTGCTGGGCGTGAAGAAAGAGCAGATCGAGGGTGTGATCAATCCGGACAATCAGATGATCCAGCCTCGTGACATGGAAGGGCGCCAGCTTGCCGACGTGGCACGCAAGTTCCTGGCGTCCCGTGGCATGGTCGAGGGACATGCCCGGCAGGCCATGCCGGAGGCACAGGCAGCATGAGCACTGACCTGAAAGCACTTTCGCGGCCTGCACTGTCTGCCGCCATGCGCGGCGGTACCGAACTCTGGGGTCAATGGGGCTCCCAGGACGATCACGTCCGCTATGCCGAGGCTATCGAGCCTCGCTCACGCCGGCGCTGCAGCTGCGGCTGCAAGCGTCGAGCAACGCACAAGGGCATGGCCAATGGGGTCTGCCTGCGCTCTGGTTGCGACCTCTCTATCCGACGCTGGGTCAAAGGCAGCATCTGACCCTGCGTCTTCACCAAAGGAAACCTTCATGACAGACAAGAGTGCACTACCAGGCTATTCGGCCTTCACGAAAGCCCAGCTGGCCCTGCGGAAGGAGCTGTTGGCGCTTGCGCCCATGACGGTCGCTTGCACACCTGCAGGTGGCCACGACTACTTCCTGGTCACCTGGGACGACACCAGCGAGCTCTACTATGCCGCTGCGCAGTGCAGTTCCGCGGGTTTCGACCTGGTCTGCATGGGTCCGGCCTTCGAGCCGCCCCTGCTGGGCGACTGCGAGTACCAGGARCTGGCGGACCAGCTCAACAGCTGGCTGGCCGCTGGAAACCTGCAGGACCCGAAGAAGACCCGACTCGCCAGTGCGGGCGAGCAGCAGGCCATTCGCGAAGAGCAGGAGCGGATGGAGAAGATGGGCTGGACGCTCCTGTCCGAGCATCACGCCAAGGTGGCCGCTCTGCTGGCCAAGGCGCCACCCAACAGCGTGGCGCGAGCCTTCGACGGCGGTTACGACGCGTTCCTGGTGGGCGAGGGCGATAGTCGCGTGCTCTGCATCGCGCCTGGCGGCGGAGGGGAGTTCGACGTGCACAACGTCATGTACGCCAGCGATGTCGAGAAGGGGGGCCTTGGCAACGAGGAATTCCTTGAGATCGCGAAGGCGGGAAGGAAATGGGATGGGACCATCACGCCGGCCACGGAGGCCGAGGCACGTTGCATCGAGCTGGAAACCGAAACGCTGACCAACCAAGGACCGCGCCCATGAGCGAGAACGACGCGGGGCCTCTCAAGCCTGTCCCCAGCTTCTACACGATCGTCGTGGAAGTCACCGACTCGGAGTTGGCGTCCTCCACGCTGAGCCCGCTGATCAAGGCCCTGGGCGATGACACGCTCATTCCGGGTCTGCGCGTCACCGGCGTCAGCAATCGCGACGAGATGACGCTGCTGGAGCGCTTCGAGAACGGCGAGCCTGACGATGACGACGAAGACGGCCATCGCGTCGTCATGGCGATGTAATCAGGAGATCACGATGCGCATCCTTACCTCCATCATCCTGAGCTTGGCGGCCAGCGCCCTGGCTCTATCTATCTTCGCCAAAGCCGAGTACGACGATCGCCTCGAAGCCGGCGCAGCAGATGGCCTGGTGCTGAAAGGCCGTGGCGAGACCGGCCCTGAGACGTGCAGTGAGCTTGCCGAGTCGGTCGACGTCATCAGGACGAAGACAACGACGGCGATTGCCGTGGCTGTCGCTGCCCTCGACATCAAGGAGGCCTACGCGAAGGACTGCATGACCTACGCGGATGCCGACCAGGCGCTCAACGATATCAGGAAGGAATTCAACACCAGATACCAGGCCGAGCAAGGGAACTTCAAGGCCGCGAACATGGTGTCGAGCATGATCCGCTTCTACAAGAATCCCTTCGCGCAGCCTGATGTGGAA
>NZ_JBGFFG010000460.1:0-2504 GCF_056175765.1 Pseudoxanthomonas sp. LjRoot204_2
GGCGATCCCCCGTTCCTTCGGCTCAGATCGATTGCATCCGGCCGCCGTCGACCGCCAGGCTGACGCCCGAGATGTACGCGGCTGCCGGCGAAGCCAGGAACGCGATCGCGGCGGCGATCTCATCGGCCTCCGCGAACCGGCCGACGGGCACGGTGGCCAGCATGGTGGCGGTGACGGCGTCTCGCGATTGGCCCGTAGCCTGCACGCGATCGCGCAGGATCTGCTCCAGCCGCTGCGTACGCGTGTAGCCGGGCAACACATTGTTGACGGTGATGCCGTCGGCGCCCAGTTCCCGGGACAGGGTCTTGGCCCAGCTGGCAACGGCGCCGCGGACTGTGTTGGAGACGCCGAGGTTGGCGATGGGTTCCTTCACCGAGGTGGAGACGACGTTCACGATGCGGCCCCAGCGGGCTTCGCGCATGCCGGGGACCGCCAGCTGGGTGAGCACCTGGTTGGCCAGCAGGTGGCGCTGGAATGCAGCCAGGTAATCGTCGGGACCGGCCTCGATCGCGCGTCCACCCGGCGGACCGCCGGTGTTGTTGACGAGGATGTGCACCGGACGCTCGGCCGCGAGTCCGCCGACCTTCGCCTGCAGGGCCGCGGCATCGGCGACATCGACGGCGATGCTGTCGTGCTGCTGCGCATGGAATGTGCGGGGCAGGGCGGCGGCGACGTCCGCCAGCACCTCGGCACGTCGGGCAAGCAGGGTGACGCTCGCACCCAGCAGCGCGAGTTCATGGGCGGCCGCGCGGCCGATGCCTTCGGAGGCGCCGCACACCAAGGCGTGCCGGCCGGCGAGGTTGAGGTCCATGCGTCGTCCCAGCAGTGACAGGGGGGCGAGTGTAGCCCTGTGGGTATCGCGTGTGGGAGCGATGGGAATCGGGATACTGCACCTCACTCGCGAAGTGAATGGCCCCCCCCTTCGCGACTTACGTCGCCCCCACACCGTCACCCCGACGGGCCGAGCGCTCGCGCATCAGCCCCGACACCGCCACGTTGTCCTCGCCRCCCAGCCGCTGCAGGGCGGCGGCGGCGCCTTCGACGTTGGCGACCGGATGGTTCTGGCTGAGCTTGAATTTCAGTTCCACTCGCTCGACCGTGAAGCGGAAGCCGACGATGCCGCGCAACTGGCGGACATGGTCGTCATGGTCGTGTTCGAACCGCCAGTCATTGCCGACCCGTCCCTCGTTGATCTGGCTGAGGCGATCGACGATGGATGCCAGTTCGGCCGTTTGGTCGGTGGTTTCGAGTGCGCCATGCAGGTGGGCGACCGCATAGTTCCAGGTCGGCACGCGTGCGGCTTCCTCCTTGTCCGCATACCAGCCCGGCGACACGTAAGCATGCGGGCCATGGACGATCATCAGCGCGGGACCGGCATGGCGCGCCTGCGGATTCGGCTTTGCCCAGTGCCCCTCGATGACGATCCGATCCTCCTGGCGGTCGTAGAGCACCGGCAGATGGCTGACGGTCGGAGCGCCATCGGCGACAGTGACCAGGGTGACGAAGGCGTCACGCGCGATCAGCCGGTCCAGTTCGGCGAGATCGTCTTCGACGAACGCGCGCGGCGAGTACATGCGGTCAGGCGCGCGCGCCGAGCGACTGCACCATCTTCGGCACCAGCGCGGCATCGTCGTCGCCCCGCGGGGGCTGGATGCCCGCCAGCGAGAAGCCGCGTGCCAGCGCGTCGTCCTCGTCCAGCCCGTCGAAGGCCACGAACTCGGCATCGAACAACGCCGCGCGGGCACTGTCCTCGCTGTCGTAGGGCAGGGTGTTGCCGTCGCTGTCCAGCACTTCGGCCGTGCCGGCCTCCAGCACGCGGAGGCGTGCCCAGATCAGGGTGCGGCCCAGCGACGCCAGGTACCAGTCTTCGCGCAGGAACGGATTCATGCGAAGGCCTCCGCCCACAGCGCCAGCAGGCCGGCCATCGCCAGCCCGAACATGATGACGCACAGCGAAATGCGCGCCGGCGTGGCCAGCCCCGACAGCGACGTATCGGGGATGCGGCGATAGTCGCCGGACAGCAGCCAGCGCAATGCCACCGGCTTGAGAAAGGCGCCTTCGCCCCACTGCGCGCCCAGCGCCCCATGGCGGTCGCGCACGTGCACCAGCGTTAGCGGCCAGAAGATGACGAACGCACAGAAACCCGCGATGGCGACACCGACGAAGCACAGGGCGAAGAACAGGATCATCAGAACTCCGCGTTGCCGGGCGCGCGCGGGTAGGCGATGGCATCGCGGATGTTGCTCAACCCGCACACGTACACCACCAGGCGTTCGAAGCCCAGGCCGAAGCCGGCGTGCGGCACCGAACCATAGCGGCGGAAGTCGCGGTACCAGCCGTAATGCGCCGGATCCAGGCCGAACTGGGCCATGCGCGCATCCAGCACATCCAGGCGCTCTTCGCGCTGGCTGCCACCAATGATCTCGCCGATACCGGGCGCCAGCACGTCCATTGCGGCGACGGTCTTGCCGTCGTCGTTCAGGCGCATGTAGAAGGCCTTGAAG
>NZ_JBGFFG010000461.1:0-2488 GCF_056175765.1 Pseudoxanthomonas sp. LjRoot204_2
TGGAGATCGGCACGCAGAACGGGAAGTCGATGCGCGCATCGCTGTCGCGGTCGTAGTCGCTGCCGCGCTCGTCGCCGCCCCAGTACATCAGTACGTCGCGCGGCTTCACCCCGCGCATGAACATGGCGCCGTACTCGCGGTAACTGGGGGCGTAGACGTCGCCGGTGCGCATCGAGGCGCCGATGCCCACATGGGTGGCCTCGTGGCCGAGGCAGCTGGCGTAGGTGCCCAGCTTGCCGGTGCGCTGCAAGGCGATCGCCTTGGTATCGAACGTGCGCACGAACAGCATCTGCTTGAACAGGTCGCGCAGGCGGGCGATGTCGCGCCCGGCTTCGGGCAGATCATTGCGCACCAAGGAGCCGTCGGGGCCCAGGTACTGGAGGTATTCGATCTCGAAGCTTGCGGCGGTGGTCATCTGGACGGTGTTCTCGTCAGCCGGCGGAATTGGTTTCAGATGTAATTTTAGGAGCGATGGGGCTGGCGGCTGTCGTGCAATGCAGCAAGACSGGGGTGCATGGCAGGTGGCTGCGCGGAGAAACCGGTGCGGAAACAGGCGCTTGCCCGGGTGTCGTTCGGTGTCAGCCTGCCTGCAGCCGGCGTGGGCCGGACGTGATCCGCGTCGCGGGCTGCGCAAACGACAAGGGGCGCGGTCGCCCGCGCCCCTGTCGACCCCACGATGGCGGGAAAGTTCAGCGGATGCGCTGGACCAGCCGGTCGTGGTTGTTGGCGGGGTTGGGGTCCGTCGTCGTGCTGCTGACGGTGGCGTCGAACTCCAGTTCCGTACCGCGCTTCGGCTTGCCCGGCACCACCAGGGCGAAGGCCAGCGTCTGCACGCCGCGCGGCATGGTGCCACGACGGGTGCAGTCGGCGGCGGCGCCGTCGGTGGTGTCCTGCACGCGCGTGCAGCTCCAGCCGCYGGGGGCGGCGACGGCGGCGTAGCGGGCATCGACGTTGCTGGTCAGCCGCACGGTGACCTGCTCGGCCGCATCGGGGCCGGCGTTGCGCACCGGCACCAGCAGCGTGGCGATGGTGCCGCGACGCAGCGGCAGGGCGGCGCCGAGCAGCTGCACCGACAGGTCCGCGCGGGTCTGCGGCAACGCGGCCACGGCCACCGACACGGCGGCGGTGTTGTCGCCGTTGGCCGGGTCGAGCACGGTCGAATTGGCCGACACGCCCAGGCCGAGCGTGGCACCTGCTGCGCTGGCCGGGACGACGGCGTCGAGGGCGAAGGTCGCTTCGTCACCGACCGCCAGCGCCGGCACGGTGCAGGCCACGCGGGTGGTGCCCGCGGAGACTTCCGGTGCCGCGCAGCTCCAGCCGGCCGGCAGCGTGGCCAACGACGGCGACAGTTCGGCCGAGAACACGAAGGCGAAGGCCGCCGGCGATGCCGCGCCGGGACCGGCGTTGCGCACCGTGGCGGTGTAGCGGACGGTCTCGCCCACGTTGGCGGTGGTGCGGTCTGCGCTGACGGTGGCCGACAGGTCGGCGCGGGCGAAGGACGGCACGCGGATGCTCAGGCGCACCGGGTCGTGGTCGGACGAACGGAGGGCCAGCGTGGCATCGCCGAAGTTGTCCACGCCGAAGTCCGCGTTGATGCGCGCATGGTCCACGCGCAGGCCGGCGTCCATCACCAGGGCTTCGTTGACCAGCACGTGGTCCAGCGTCTGCGCGTTGCCCTCGAACGAGTACGAGTAGCGCTGCGCAGGATCGGCGATCAGCTGGGAGCCGTCCACGAGCGGCACGCTCAACGGGCTGGGCATGTGCGTCAGCACCTGGTCTTCCGTCGCGGCTTCGCCCTTGATGATGCCCATCACGTCGACATAGCCGTCGTTGAACTCGAACGCGTTGAAGTCGCCGACCAGCACGATCTTCTCGTCCGGGTTCGCCTGCTGCATCTCCTGCACCAGCTGGGCCAGGTAGACCGCCTGGGCGCCGCGCTTCACCCGCACGCGCTCGCCGCCGGTGGCCCAGCCGCTGCTGCCGGGCAGGGTGTCGTTGATGTCGTTGAGCGAGCGCAGGTGGTTGACGACGACCGTCAGCGGGTAGCTCGACGTGCCGTCCTGGTGCACGCGGGCGCGCAGGCGCAGCGGCGGACGGTCGTTGAGCAGGCTGGTGGTGCCGTTCGGGTTGGCGATGGTGGTTTCCTTGCCGAACTGCGCGACGTCCAGCACTTCCACGCGGGCGATGCCGTCCGCGGTCAGGCGCGAACTGACCAGGAAGCCGACGTTGATGCCGCCCACGTCGTTGCCAGGCTGCAGGTACGGCACGTAGCCCGGGCGCGTGGCGCAGGTCGCGTCGATGCGCTCGGACAGCAGCTGCAGAACACGCAGGTTCTCCACTTCCACCGCGCCCAGGATGTCCGGGGTCTTCAGGTAGTCGCAGATCGCCAGCGCCGCCTTGGCCAGGCGCTTGTCCAACGCTTCCGGCGTCAGCGTCACCGCGCCGTTGCTGTCGTTGACCTCGTCGAACAGTCGCAGCAGGTTGAAGC
>NZ_JBGFFG010000462.1:0-2486 GCF_056175765.1 Pseudoxanthomonas sp. LjRoot204_2
GGACCGGAGGAAGGCGTCGAACGCGCGCCGCGCGTCCGATGCCGTCATCGGCTCGCCGACATGACGCATCAGCGCGTCGTCCGTGTAGATGGCGACATAGAGCGCTTCGTCCTGCGCGGCCAGCGGACGCAGGCGGAAACGCTCCGTCGCGAGTGTCGGCAGCGTCACGCCCTGGCTCCTCCAGCGTCCGGGCTGCTCGCACTGCGCCCAGCACGGCCATCGCGGGCGGGCATCGCCTGCGCCCTCACGCCCGTTGTCCCCGTGCCCAGCGCACGATCGCATCCGCCTGCATCGCCCCGCTTTGCCGCGCGATCTCGCGCCCGCCCTGCAGCATCACCAGTGTCGGAATGCTGCGGATGCCGAATCGGTTGCCCAGTCCGGGACTGGCTTCCGTGTCCACCTTGGCCAGGCGCATCGCCGGCTCCAGCGCCATCGCGGCACGCTCGAAATGCGGCGCCATCTGCAGGCACGGCCCACACCAGGGCGCCCAGAAATCGACCAGCAACGGCAGCGTGCTGCGCAGCGCATGGCGGTCGAAATCGGCCTCGCCCAGTGCCAGCGGCCGGCCAGTGAACAAGGCCTGGTGGCAGCGCCCGCAGCTGGGCGCCTCGGCGAGCCGCGCCGGCGGCACACGGTTCATCGCCGCGCAATGCGGGCAGGCGATCAGGTGGGCGTCGGCGCTCATGCGGGCATCCTATCGTCGGTGCGTACGGCGCGTCACCGCACAACGTGCCAGGCGACCTGGCGTCCAGCCAGGTAGGTCACCTTCGTTCCGTCGAACACAGCCATCTGCTCAAGCTTGATCTGCACGTTCTGCCCGCCCCACTCCGGCACATCCGCCTTCACGTTGCCCTCGATCGCGTAGACAGTGTCCGCATGCAGGGGCCAATCGCCTTGTCCCGGTGTCACGCCCTGGTTGTCCCACATGCCGATCGTCGGCCCCGGTGCGTGGCCCACGAACCCGACCGGATGCGAATAGGTGGACGCACGCAGCTGCTGCCGCGTCGCCTCGCGCTGCGTCGCCGCCAGGATCTCGTTGCCGGTGCGGCCAGCCACGAACTGCCCGGTCAGCACGTCCTGCCAGCGGTTGCCCCGGGCGAGCGCGGCACGCAGGCCGGCGGGCACGTCCGTTTCACCCGTACGGGCGACATAGGCCATTTCCTGGGTATCGGTGCACAGCTTGAGGTAGCACAGGCCCACGTCGGTATGCAGCACGTCGCCCGGCTGGATCACGCCCTCCTCGCCGCAGAACGGCGCGTCGTCGGTGCAGGCGGTACCGGCGCGCTGCAGGTTCACGTCCGGCATGAACCAAGGCGCCAGACCCAATGACTCGAAGCGCTGGCGGATGTACCACGCCACGTCGTCGGTGGTGGTGACGCCAGGCGTGATGACACGGCCCGAGAACGCTTCCGCGACCACGCCACGGGCGAGCGACACGATATGCGGATAGGCGGCGAGCTCACCCGGCGTGCGGGTCTCCATCCAGCGGACGACCAGCGTTTCCGCGGACACCAGCCGATCCCGCAGCGCGGCCGGCAACGCCGAGCGCAGGCGCTCGTGCAACGCATGCGTCAGTCCGTCGGCGACCGCCCATTCGTCCGACACGTCGATACCGATCCTGCGCGGATCGCGCGCCGTGATCAGGGCGCCGAGCGCATCCCATTGGGCCTTCAGGTCGCCTCCGGCCCACGCCGTCTCGTACGGCGCGCCAAACGGGTAGCGATTGATCGACAGGCGCTGCACGCTGCCGTCGGGCTGACGATGGAACACCAGCATCGTGGTGCGCCTCGCGGCGTGTGCGGGTTGCGGGACCAGCGTGAAGTACACCGGATCCTCGGCGTATTCGCGCGCGATCACCACCCACATGTCGAGATCGGCGTCCTTCATCAGCCGTGGCAGCAACGTGTCCAGCCGCTCGCGGAGCATGCGGTTCTCCGGATCGACCCGGTCGCGCGGCGCCAGTACCGCACCGACCTCGATCCCGTCCCGACCCTGCGTCGGCACCGGGGCCGCCTGGGATGCCGGCGCCATGCCGGCCAGCAACAGCAGCAAGGGAATGGCGACGCGCATGCGGGGACCTCGGGCGAAAGAGCCGTGACGCTAGCCGTCGTACCCCGATGGCGTCAACGCGGCGAAGCGCTCTTCGTGCATCCCTGCAGGACCGGCTCGCGGCCTGCAGGCGCGGATGCGGGACCTATTCCGCCAGCGACCACTCGCCCAGGCGCGTGTAATCCGCCTCGCCTTCGATGCTCTGCAACAGGTGCACCTCCTGCGGGTGCAGCACTACCGGCGGCACGTCCACCGGCGTGGTGCGGGGCGGCACATAGGCCAGCGTCAGGTGCGGCACGAAGCTGCGGCCGACATGCTGCTTGAAGCCTGCGCGCAGCAGCCGCTGCTGCAGGCTGCGCCAGAAAGCGACGACCGTCGGCGACGGGTGCAGGGCCGCCAGCGTCAGCGCCGGATGCTTCGGGTTGCCCAGGCACAGC
>NZ_JBGFFG010000463.1:0-2478 GCF_056175765.1 Pseudoxanthomonas sp. LjRoot204_2
CAGAACCAGCTGGCAGCCCCGTCGGCGCGCTGATCCCGGGCGCCGCCGTCAGGACCAGTGCGTATCGGCGCTGGGGGCGAGCTGGGGGATATGCCAGGTGGTGGCACGGGCATAGAGTTTCGCGAATTCGGCGGCCGGCAGCGGCTTGCTGAAGTAGTTGCCCTGTAGTTCGTCGCAGCCGTTGGCGGCCAGCCACGCGGCCTGCGCCGGCGTTTCCACGCCTTCGGCGATCGTGCGGCACTGCAGTTGCGCTGCCAGGCTGATGATGGCGCGGGTGATGGCGGCCTGGTTCGGTTCGGATACATCGCGTACGAACGACTGGTCGATCTTCAGTACGTTGAATCCGTAATTGCCCAGGTAGCTGAGGCTCGAGAAGCCGGTGCCGAAATCGTCGATGGCGATGCGCACGCCCAGGGCCTTCAGTGCGCGCAAGGTGCGATCGGTGCGTTGCACGTCGCGCATCAGCGTGGTTTCGGTGACTTCCAGTTCGAGGAACTCGGCGGCCAGTCCGCTGTCCTTCAGCGCCTCGACCACCGTATCCACCAGGTCGTCGGTGTCGAAGTTGGCGGCGGCGATGTTGACCGACACGCGGATCGGCGGCAGGCCGGCCTGCTGCCAGATCCGGTTCTGCCGGCACGCGGCGCGGATCGCCCACTGGTCGATGTCGACGATCAGGTTGGTTTCCTCGGCGATCGGGAGGAACTCGCCCGGCATCATCAGGCGTTCGCCGCGCTGCCAGCGTGCGAGGCCCTCGACCCCGACGATGCGACCGGTGAGGCGATCGACCTGCGGCTGGTAATGGAGGGAAAGATCGCCGTTGCGCAGGCTTCGCCGCAGGCTGTTCTCCAGTTCGATGCGGGCGTCCACGCTGGATGCCAGCTCGCGCGTGTAGAAACGCGTGGCGTTGCGGCCATTTCGCTTGGCCAGGTACATGGCCGCATCGGCACGCATCATGAGCGTCGCCGCGTCGTAGCCGTCTTCCGGGAACAGGCTGATGCCGATGCTGAACGCCTGGTGCAGTTCGTGCGAGGCCACCGTGTAGGGCGTTCCGCTGAGGGCGAGAAGACGGTCGGCGATCTGCAGCACGCTGTCGCGCGTCACCACATTCGGCAGCAGCACGACGAACTCGTCGCCTCCCGTGCGGTACACGGTGCCGAGATTGCCGATGTTGCGCTGCAGGCGTCGCGCGACCTGCTGCAGCAGTTCATCGCCGGTGTGGTGGCCGAGGGCATCGTTGACGTGCTTGAAGAGGTCGAKGTCGAGGAACAGTACCGCGATGCCGTTGCCATGGTTGGTGGCGTGCGTGATCGCCTGGCCCAACCGCTCGTTGAGTTGCAGCCGGTTCGGCAGCCCGGTCAGGACATCGTGGTGGGCGAGGAAGGTCATGCGCGAGCTGAGTGCGCGCGATTCGGTGATGTCGCGCAACACCATCACGGTGCCCACCATGCGCTCGTCGCGGTCATGGATGGCCGACAGCGAACGTTCGACCAGCATGCGGCTGCCGTCGCGTCGCAGCAACTGCAGGTCGCCCGGCTGCCCCATCGTGTGGGGTTCCTCGACATTCGGCTGCGTATCGATGCGGACCAGCGAAGCGACCTGGTCCAGGGGGTGCCCCAATGCCTGGTCCAGTCCCCAGCCGCACAGCGCTTCCGCGGCGGGGTTCATGTAAGTGACGCGGCTTTCAATATCGACGGTGATCACCGCTTCGCTGATCGACGTCAGCGTCACCTCGGCCAGTTCGTTGGCGTCGTGCAGCGCGTGTTCCAGGCGGGCCTTCTCCGTGATGTCGATGGACATGACGAAGAAGCCGCAGACCTTGCCGGTGTCGTCGACATCGGGCGTATAGAAGCTGTGCATGCTCCGGGTGCCGTCGGCGGTGGCGAAGCTGCTTTCGAACTCGCCATCGCGCCCGGACAGTGCGGCATCGATCTGCGGCATGCGGCGCAGGTAGGCGTCCTCGCCGAAGAGATCGCGCATGTGGGTGCCGATCCTGGGGGGACTGCGCCACTGGACCTGGTCGGCGAACGCGCGGTTGTGGAAAACCAGACGGTGCGCTGCATCGAATTGGGCAATCAGTGCGGGCAGGCGATCGGTGACGCGCTTGAGGTGGTCGCGCGCCATCGCCAACTCGCGGTGTGCGCGCCGCTGTTCACCGACGTCGTTCCCCATCAGGTACCAGCCGGCGATCCTGCGGCCGGGCTCCACGTCGGGGACCAGATAGAGATGAACCGGTCGCGCCGGCCGGCCCAACTCGCCTTCCCAGGTCGTCCAGTGGTCCGGCGTGCAGTCCTGCATGGCGCGCCTGAGCGAGCCGAGGAAGTCGGGAGCGTCCGCATGGACGTCGTCCACGTGCCTGTCGCTCCAATCCGTCGGCGTGCCGGACCACGCGCGGCATGCGCGATTGGCGAAGCCGTAGCAGCCATCCCCATCGATATACGCGATCAGCGCGGGCAGGTGGTCCGCGACCGCATCCAGCAG
>NZ_JBGFFG010000464.1:0-2459 GCF_056175765.1 Pseudoxanthomonas sp. LjRoot204_2
GTGCTGGTGGCGCTGGACCGACTATGGGGGTGCAATCTGGGCATGGACCGCCTGGCGGCACTGGGCCTTCGGCTGGGGGCCGACGTGCCCGTCTTCGTCCGCGGCGAGAATGCTTGGGCGGAAGGCGTGGGCGAGGTCCTGACGCCGTTGGCGCTTCCCCCCGCCTGGTACCTGCTGGTGGATCCCGGCGTCCATGTGCCTACGGCGGCCCTGTTCGCATCGCCGCATTTGACGCGTGATGCTGCACCCGCGAAAATATCCGACTTCGTTTCGGGATCACTGCTCGGCAACGTGTTCGAGCCGGTCGTGCGTCGCCGGGAGCCTGCCATCGAGGCGGTCTTCCAGGCCCTGTCGCACGTCGGTACGCCACGATTGACGGGTTCCGGCGGCGGCTGCTTCGTGGAGTTCGCCGATCGGGACTCGGCCGAGGCCGCGCTGGCGACCTTGCCGTCCGGGCTGCATGCCTGGGTGGTGGAGGGCGCCGCGCGATCGCCACTGCTGCGCGCGCTGGCATCGTGTCGCGGGACGGAGAAAAACGCCTAGGGGCGTCGCCAAGTGGTTAAGGCACCGGGTTTTGATCCCGGCATTCGTAGGTTCGAATCCTTCCGCCCCTGCCAATTCACCCGTGTCACGCTGCGCCTGCCGAGACGACCCATGCAAGACGAACGCAACCTGCTTGTCTTCTCCGGCAACGCCAACAAGCCGTTGGCGAACAGCATCTGCCGCGAGTTGGGCGTGCGTCCGGGCAAGGCGCTGGTGTCCCGCTTCTCGGATGGCGAAGTCCAGGTCGAGATCCAGGAAAACGTCCGCCGGCAGGAAGTGTTCGTCGTGCAGCCCACGTGCGCGCCGAGTGCCGAGAACCTGGTGGAACTGCTGGTCCTGATCGACGCGCTGAAGCGCGCATCGGCCAGCAGCGTCACCGCGGTGGTGCCGTATTTCGGCTACGCCCGCCAGGATCGCCGCATGCGCTCTTCGCGCGTGCCGATCACGGCGAAGGTGGCGGCGAAGATGTTCGGTGCGGTCAGCGCGGATCGCGTGCTGACGGTCGACCTGCACGCCGACCAGATCCAGGGCTTCTTCGATATCCCGGTCGACAACGTGTACGCGTCGCCGCTACTGCTGGCCGACATCTGGCGTGCCTACGGCACGGAAAACCTGCTGGTCGTGTCGCCTGACGTGGGTGGCGTGGTCCGCGCCCGTGCGGTGGCCAAGCGCCTGGACGACGCCGACCTGGCGATCATCGACAAGCGCCGCCCGCGCGCCAACGTCGCCACGGTGATGAACATCATCGGCGACGTGGAAGGCAAGGACTGCGTGCTGGTGGACGACATCGTCGACACCGCCGGCACGCTCTGCGCCGCGGCCGCGGCACTGAAGCAGCACGGTGCCAACAAGGTGGCGGCGTACTGCACCCACCCCGTGCTGTCCGGCCCGGCGGTGGACAACTTGAACAATTCGGTGCTCGATGAACTCGTCGTCACCGATACCATCCCGCTCTCGCCGCAGGCGCAGGGATGCAGCAAGATCCGCCAGCTGTCTGTGGCGGAACTGCTGGCGGAAACGATCCGCCGCATCGCCTTCGGCGAGTCGGTCAGTTCGCTGTACGTGGATTGAGTCTCCGCTGCGCCCCGGTTCACCGGTGCGCGGCTTTCCGGGTTCATCTGGTCGCGGGTGAACCTTTCATCAGATCGCCGAAGGGCGGTCCAACAACTAGGTAGTGAATCCAATGGCTAAGACGCATGAAATCAAGGTCGAGCGCCGCGAAGACGAGGGTAAGGGTGCGAGCCGCCGCCTCCGTCACGCGGGCGCCGTGCCTGCCATCGTTTACGGTGGCGAACTGAAGCCGGTCAGCATCCAGCTGAACCATAACGAAGTCTGGCTGGCCTCCCAGCACGACTGGTTCTACTCGTCGATCCTGGACCTGAGCCTCAACGGCGACATCCAGAAGGTGCTGCTGCGTGACATGCAGCGCCATCCGTTCAAGCAGCAGATCATGCACCTGGACTTCCAGCGCGTGAACGAGAACGAGACGCTGCGCACCGCAGTGCCGCTGCACTTCCTCAACGAAGACAAGTCGCCGGCCGGCAAGTCCGCCGAAGTCGTCGTCACCCACGAGCTGAACGAAGTCGTCGTCGAGTGCCTGCCGAAGGACCTGCCGGAATTCATCGAGATCGACCTGGCCGACCTGGCCATCGGCGCGGTGGTCCACCTGTCGGAAGTGAAGCTGCCGGCCGGCGTCACCATTCCCGAACTGAAGCTGGGCAAGGAACACGACGTCGCCGTCGTGATCGCCAAGCACGGCAAGGAAGAGGTCGAGGAAGCGCCGGCGGAATCGGCGGAAGTGCCGGCGTCCAAGGTCGCCAAGAAGGACGACAAGTAATCGCGTGATCCTGCGCCCGCTTCGGCGGGCGCAGGTGCGCGGTGCGTCCCCATGGCAGGCTTGCGCCTCATCGTCGGAC
>NZ_JBGFFG010000465.1:0-2446 GCF_056175765.1 Pseudoxanthomonas sp. LjRoot204_2
CCTGCTCGGAGGCGAGCAGCACGCCGGCTGCACCGTCGCTCATCTGCGACGACGTGCCCGCGGTGACGGTGCCGCCGAACTGCGGGTTGCGGAACACGGTACGCAGCTTCGCCAGGCCCTCCTGCGACGTATCGGCGCGCGGGCCCTCGTCCTGTTCGACCAGCAGCTTCTTCAGGCGCACCGTGTTGCCGGCGAGGTCTGGCTGGCGCGAGATCACTTCATAGGCGCTGATCTCGTCCCGGAACTCGCCCGCGGCCTGCGCTGCCAGGGCCTTCTGGTGCGAAGCCACGGCAAACGCATCCTGGTCTTCGCGCGAGATCTTCCACTCTTCCGCCACTTTCTCGGCGGTGATGCCCATGCCGTAGGCGATGGCCACGTGGTCGTTGTCGAACACGCTGGGCGCCATGGCGATCTTGTTGCCCATCATCGGCACCATGCTCATGCTCTCGGTACCGCCGGCGAGCATCAGGTCGGCGTTGCCGAGCCGGATCTGGTCCGCCGCCATCGCCACGGCCTGCAGGCCSGACGAGCAGAAGCGGTTGATGGTCTGCGCAGCGATCGTGTTCGGCAGGCCGGCCAACAGCAGGCCGATGCGCGCCACGTTCATGCCTTGCTCGGCCTCCGGCATCGCGCAGCCGATGATCGCGTCGTCGATGCGATTGACGTCGATGCCCGGGGCCTGCGCCACGACCGACTTCAGCACGTGCGCCAGCATGTCGTCCGGGCGGGTGTTGCGGAACACGCCCTTGGGCGCCTTGCCGACCGGCGTGCGGGTGGCGGCGACGATATAGGCTTCTTGTACTTGCTTGCTCATGTCTCGGTGTCCTGTGTCGTCGTCGGTCAGTTACGCAGCGGCTTGCCGGTCTTCAGCATGTGCGCGATGCGGGCCTGTGTCTTTTCCTGCTGGGCCAGTTCGACGAAGTGCTTGCGTTCCAGCGTGAGCAGCCACTCCTCGTCGACCACAGCGCCGCGATCCACTTCGCCGCCGCACAGCACGGTGGCGATGCGAACCGCGATCTCGTAGTCGTAGGGGCTGATGAAGCGGCCTTCCAGCATGTTCACCAGCATCATCTTGAAGGTGGCGATGCCGACGTCGCCGGCCACCTGGATGCGGCGGGCGGGCAGGGGCGGGCGGTAGCCGGTCTCGGCCAGCGCCAGCGCTTCCTGCTTGGCGATGTGGAGCAGCTCGTAGGCATTGAAGGCGACCTTGTCGCCCGCGCGCATCAGGCCCAGTTCCTTGGCCTCGACGGCGGAGGCGGAGACCTTGGCCATTGCGATGGTTTCGAAGGTCTTCTTCAATTCGGCGAAGACGTCGCCGCCCGGACCGGCGGCTTGCGACGCCCGTACGGCGAGTTCCTTCAGGCCACCGCCGGCGGGCAGCAGACCCACGCCCGCTTCGACCAGGCCGATATAGCTTTCGAGGTGCGCCACGGTGCGCGCACTGTGCATCTGGAACTCGCAGCCACCGCCCAGGGCGAGACCACGCACGGCGGCCACGACCGGCACCAGCGAGTACTTGATGGCCTGGCTGGTGGCCTGGAAGTTGGCCACCATCGCTTCGAACTCGGCGATCTTGCCGGCCTGCAGCGCGCCCAGCGCACCGTCCAGATCGGCGCCGGCGGAGAAGGGCTCCTTCGGCTGCCAGATCACCAGGCCCTTGAAGCGACGCTCGGCGATCGCGACCGATTCCTGCACACCGGCCAGCACCGCGTCGGACACGGTGTGCATCTTGGTCTTGAAGCTGATCACGCCGATGCCGTCGCCGTCGGTCCACAGGCGGACACCGTCATTCTCGAAGACGGTCTCGCCCTGCGGGAACACCTCGCCCAGCAGCGGATCCGGGAAACGTTGGCGCTGGTACACCGGCAGGGCGGAGCGCGGGAGCTTGGCATTCTTCGCGGGGCTGTAGCTGCCTTCGGGGGCATGCACGCCCTCGCGGCCGTCGAACACCCAGTTCGGCAGCGGGGCGCTGCTCATGGCCTTGCCGGCCACGATGTCGTCGGCGATCCACTGGGCAATCTGTTTCCAACCGGCGGCCTGCCAGGTCTCGAACGGCCCCAGCGACCAGCCGTAGCCCCATCGGATGGCCAGGTCGACGTCGCGCGCAGTCTCGGCAATGTCGGCGAGGTGGTAGGCGCTGTAGTGGAACAGGTCCCGGAACACCGCCCAAAGGAACTGCGCCTGCGGGTGCTGGCTCTCGCGCAGCTTCGCGAACTTCTCGGCCGGGTTCTTGATCTTCAGGATCTCGACCACCTCCGGCGCTGCGGTGCGGTCGGACGCGCGGTAGTCCTGCTTCTCCAGGTCGAGGACCACGATGTCCTTGCCGACCTTGCGGAAGATGCCGGCACCGGTCTTCTGGCCCAGCGCGCCCTTGGCGATCAGGGCCTCGAGCCACTTCGGGGACTTGAAGTAGGCGTGCCACGGATCGTCCGGCGGGGTGTCGGCC
>NZ_JBGFFG010000466.1:0-2440 GCF_056175765.1 Pseudoxanthomonas sp. LjRoot204_2
CCAGCCAAGGGTGTCGACGTGGTCGGTGGACCCTGACACGCACGCGTCAACGAGCCTGACGGGCCACGACGTTACAATGACGCGTGGCCAGGACACGCACCCCTCTCGAACCCCAGGTCGACCTGCTGAGCGCAGACACTGACGCGCTGCGTCCGCTGGCCGAGCGGATGCGTCCGCGTACGCTGGACGAAATGGTCGGGCAGCGCCGTCTGCTGGCGCCGGGCAGCGCCCTCCGTCGCGCGGTGGAATCCGGCCATGTGCATTCGATGATCCTGTGGGGGCCGCCCGGTTGCGGCAAGACCACGCTGTCGTTGCTGCTGGCACGCTATGCCGACGCGGAATTCAAGGCGATCTCGGCCGTGCTGTCGGGTCTTCCCGAGGTTCGGCAGGTGCTGGCCGAAGCGGCCCAGCGATTCGCCGGCGGGCGTCGCACCGTGTTGTTCGTGGACGAGGTGCATCGCTTCAACAAGGCGCAGCAGGATGCGTTTCTGCCGCACATCGAGCGCGGCACGATCATCTTCGTCGGGGCGACCACGGAAAATCCGTCGTTCGAACTCAACTCGGCCCTGCTGTCGCGGTGTCGCGTGCACGTGATGGAAGCGGTGTCGCCGGAGGACATCCGGCAGGCACTGCAACTGGCCCTGGCGGATGGCGAGCGCGGGCTTGGCGATCTGGGGCTTCATGTCGACGCTGAAGCGCTGCTCGAGATCGCGACGGCCGCGGACGGCGACGTCCGGCGAGGACTCACGCTGCTGGAGATCGYCGCGGAACTGGCGGCCGACGAAGGCGGGCTCATCACACCGCAGACGCTGGTGCAGGTACTGGCGGACCGCACGCGCCGCTTCGACAAGGGTGGGGAGCAGTTCTACGACCAGATCTCCGCCTTGCACAAGTCGGTGCGCAGTTCCAATCCCGACGGAGCGGTGTACTGGCTCGCGCGCATGCTGGATGGAGGCTGCGATCCCGCCTATCTCGCGCGCCGCATGACGCGGATGGCCGTGGAAGACATCGGACTGGCGGATCCCCGCGCGCTGCAGATGGCGATCGATGCGTGGGACACGTATGAGCGTCTCGGAAGCCCCGAGGGGGACCTCGCCCTGGCGCAATTGGTTATCTACCTCGCCAGCACCGCGAAATCGAATGCGGGCTACATGGCATTCAACGCGGCGAAAGCCGATGTGCGCGAGTACGGCACGCAGGAGGTACCGATGCACCTGCGCAACGCGCCGACCAAGCTGATGAAGTCGCTCGGTTACGGTACCGGGTACCAGTACGACCACGATGCCGAAGGCGGCATCGCGTTGGACCAGACCGCCTTCCCCGACGCCATGGGCGAGCGGACGTACTATGCGCCGGTCGAGCGCGGGCTCGAGATCAAGTTGAAGGAGAAACTCGATCGCTTGCGCGAGGCCCGCCGACAGGCCCGGACGCGGGCCGGTCGCGACGACTGAATTCCAAGACAGGACACGACGCATGCCGGTACACGCCTGGATCTGGTGGCAACAGCTCGCGCTGGTGATGGCGGGTGGAGCCCTTGGCGCGGCGGCGCGCTTCTGGCTCGGCGGCGTCCTGCTGCGCCAGCTGGGGACCGGATTCCCGTGGGGCACGTTCGCGGTGAACATGATCGGCTCGTTCGCCGCCGGTTTCCTGGCCATGTGGCTGGAAGCGCGTGGTCCTTCGGCGATCTACTGGCGCGCATTCCTGATGGTCGGCGTGCTGGGCGCGTTGACCACGTACTCGGCGCTGATGGTCGAATGCCTGCTGTTCGCGCGTTCGGACCGGCAGGGCAGTGCGCTCGGGTATCTCGCCCTCACGCTGGTCGCCGGCCTGCTGCTGGTATGGCTGGGTGCACGCGTCGCGGGCGCGGTTCGCGCGCCGGCCTGGTAAGGCGCACAACGTCGTCCGGATCTCTTGCCGGACATCCATGTTCGACCTGTCACAGCGCCGCGACTGAGCGGACGAACGGTCCCTGCTCGAACATATTTTTAACCTTGTGCCGGGTTGCGGATAACGATTGCCGTGCAACCGTGACCCGCGTCGCTTTTTAGGGGCTTCCCCTGGGTCCCGGAGCGGCCACAAGGAGACTGGACATGTGCATTCGCAAGACACTGATCGCATCGGCGGTATTGCTGGCGCTCGGCACGACGGGACAGGCATTCGCGCAACAGACCAACACCGAGAACGGCCGGGGAGACGACATCCTGGTCAACCTCGCGGTGGACATGAGCAACAACAGCACCAACACGGACAACAGCGACAACTCCGACAATTCCGACAACTCCGACAATTCGGACCACAGCGACAACAGCACGCATGACGGCGACAACCGCAACAATCGCGGCCGCGCCAGTGCGGAGGGCTACGGTTCCACCGCGGCCAACAACGGCAGCACCGCCACTTCCTCATTCTCCAATTCCTTCAACCACAGCAAGGCTGTGGC
>NZ_JBGFFG010000467.1:0-2438 GCF_056175765.1 Pseudoxanthomonas sp. LjRoot204_2
GCGTGCATACCGGGCCGTCGGCCCAGCAGTAGCGCACGCGGGTGGCGCCAGCGACGGCAGGGCCGCGCACTACGACCCGACTGGCTTCGATGCGCGCATCGGCGTAGCGGCAGCGCTGCGTGGCATCGCAGAGTTCGAAACCGATGGGATGGTCCGAGCCGGTCGTCGCCAGCGCGCCGGTGAAGTCGTCGAACGCGATGCCGACGCCGTCCTGCGTGCGCGACACCGCACGTGCGACGGGGCCGGACGGTGCAAGCGTGCGTTCGCCGTAGACCACGTGGCGAGCCAGGCGCGCGAGACGCCGGCCGAGTTCCTGCTTGTTCGGCGGATGGATGTCGTACGCATCGCCGATGTCGATGGCGACCGCGAGGCCGGAGTGCGCATCTTCCGCGGCGACCTGGCGTTGCGCGTCGCGCAGCTCGGCCCAACCGCTTTCCACGGGTGAGGACGGCGGCATGCCATAGCCCGCCAGCTGCACGACGAGAAAGGGCGTCTGCGGTCCGAACCGGCGCCGCCAGTCGTCACGCAGCAGGCGGAGCAACGGCGCATATGCGGCGGCCTCACCGGTATTGGACTCGCCCTGGTACCAGAGCACGCCGCGCACACCGTAATCATGCAGCGGCGCGATCATGCCGTTGTACAGCGTCGACAGGCCCGTGGCCGCCTGCCAGGGTGCGCCAGGCGGCGACGTGTCCGACGGCGCAATGCGGTACTGCCAGGGTGTGTCCAGCACGACGCGTGTGCCATCCGAAAAGCGCAGGGCCTGCGCGTCCGCCGGTCCGGCCAGCCCGCCGTCGCGATAGGTGTCCAGCACGTTGACCACCACCGTGTTGATGCCGGACTTCAACAGCCCGGCCGGCAGCGGGTAACGGCGCGGTTCGCCTGCGCCGTAGCGACTGCCCACCGCCACGCCGTTCACCCAGGTCATGTCGGTCTCGTCGGCCGGTGCCAGTTCCAGCGTCGCGCTGGCGACCGCTTGCGCCGCCGTGAGCGTGACCTGCGTGCGGTACCAGACCATGCCGTTGTAGTCCGCGAGTGCGGCCACGTTCCATCGCTCCCACGCGCCCAGCGATGCAGGAGCATCGTGCCAGTCGCCGGCGCTCGCGCCGGGCTGCCAGGGCATGTCGCCGGGAACGGCGTGCGGACGCGTTGTCCACCAGCGCTCCCACTGCCTGCCCCAATGCGCAAGCGCCGCCACGGGATCGTCGGCATAGGTCGCGAGCACGTCGAGGGCTTCGTCCCGGCCGCCGCCGGCGCGAAGGGCGGACGCGCCGATCCATGCTTCGATCCGCGATCCACCCCAGGCCGCCTGGATCAGCCCCACCGGCACATCGACCGTCTTCTGCAACTCGCGCGCGAAATAGAGGCAAGCCGCCGAGAAATCACGCACCGTCTCCGGCGAGGCAGGGTTCCACGCCGCGCGGCCCTGGAACGACAACTGCGGCACCACCGCTGCGGACTGCGGGACGTTGAACAGGCGGATGCGCGGATAGGCGCCCGACGCGATCTCGCTGTTCGCGTCTAGCGCGCGCCAGACCGGCAGCTCCATGTTCGACTGGCCCGAGCACAGCCACACGTCACCCAGCTGCACGTCACGCACCCGCTGCGTGACCTGCCCTGCCCTGGCCACCAGTTCGTAAGGGCCCCCGGCCGCCAGAGAACGCAGGCGCGCGCTCCACCGGCCCTCGGCATCGGCGCGGGTGGTGACGGTCTGGCGAGCGAAGGACACGGAGACCGCTTCGCCCGCCCGCGCCTGACCCCACACGCGGATCGGCACGTCGCGCTGCAGGACGGCGTGATCCTGGAACAGGGGATGCAGCAGCGGCTCCATGCCTGCCGCCTGCCCGCGTGCCGGCGGCGACGCGGCAACGCACCACGATGCGATGACCAGGAGGCCCGGGAGCAGGAGCCTCATCGTCCGTCTCCCGGTGCGAACGGGAACTGCAATGCCTGGTAGTACGCCAGCGGATGCGGCGGCGGCTGTTCGCCCGCCGGCAGTGCAAGGCCGTTGAGCGACTGGAAGTACGCCACACTGGCATCGCGCCACCACTGCGCCTCGTTGCGCTGGATGCGCAGGAAGGCGGCGACCTGACGATGGCGCGGCGCATCCACCTTGCCCTCCAGGCGCTGCCACGTGGCCTGCATCGCCTCGACGTTCCGCACGCCACGCGTGTAGCGATGGACCAGCTCGTCCCAGAGCGGCCTGCCTGAGCGCAGGCGGCGATCCCACCGCACATGGTGGAACCACAGCAGCAGCGGCTCCGGCACGCGYTCCACGTCGTTGAACCCGCGTGCGACGTCCGCTGCGTACTGCGACACCGCATCGCTGCCCGACGCGGTGCGATCGAATCCGATGCCGTCGCGGTCCGCACGGTGGTAGTACACCGAGGTCCAGTCGGCCCGCGGACCGCCGTCGACCCACGGACCCGGGCCATAGT
>NZ_JBGFFG010000468.1:0-2418 GCF_056175765.1 Pseudoxanthomonas sp. LjRoot204_2
GCGAGATCCTCGTAGGCGCCTCGGCCAAGCGCCAGGCCGTGACCAATCCGAAGAACACCTTCTACGCGGTGAAGCGCCTGATCGGCCGCAAGTTCACCGACGCGGAAGTGAAGAAGGACCTGGACCTGGTGCCCTACGGCATCGTCGCGCACGACAACGGCGACGCCTGGGTACAGACCAGCGACGGCAAGAAGATGGCACCGCAGGAGATCTCCGCGCGCGTGCTGGAAAAGATGAAGAAGACGGCGGAAGCCTTCCTGGGCGAGACCGTCACCGAAGCCGTCATCACCGTGCCGGCCTACTTCAACGACAGCCAGCGCCAGGCGACCAAGGACGCGGGCAAGATCGCCGGCCTGGACGTCAAGCGCATCATCAACGAGCCCACCGCGGCCGCGCTGGCCTATGGCCTGGACAAGGGCGAAGGCGGTGCCGACCGCAAGATCGTCGTCTACGACCTSGGYGGCGGCACCTTCGACGTGTCGATCATCGAGATCGCCAATGTCGACGGCGAGAAGCAGTTCGAAGTGCTGGCGACCAACGGCGACACCTTCCTGGGTGGCGAAGACTTCGACAAGCGCGTCATCGACTACCTCGTCGAGGAATTCCAGAAGGACCAGGGCATCGACCTGCGCAAGGATCCGCTGGCCCTGCAGCGCCTGAAGGACGCCGCCGAGCGCGCCAAGATCGAGCTGTCCAGCTCGCAGCAGACCGAAGTGAACCTGCCGTACGTCACCGCCGACGCGTCGGGCCCGAAGCACCTCAACATCAAGCTGACCCGCGCCAAGCTGGAAGCGCTGGTCGAAGACCTGGTGAAGAAGACCATCGAGCCCTGCCGCATCGCGCTGAACGACGCCGGCCTGCGCGCCAGCGACATCGGCGAAGTCATCCTCGTCGGTGGCCAGACCCGCATGCCGAAGGTGCAGCAGGCCGTGGCCGAGTTCTTCGGCAAGGAACCGCGCAAGGACGTCAATCCCGACGAGGCCGTGGCGCTGGGCGCCGCGATCCAGGGCGGCGTGCTGGCCGGCGACGTCAAGGACGTGCTGCTGCTCGACGTCACCCCGCTGAGCCTGGGCATCGAGACGCTGGGTGGCGTGTTCACCAAGATCATCGAGAAGAACACCACCATTCCGACCAAGGCCTCGCAGACCTTCTCCACTGCCGAGGACAACCAGTCCGCGGTGACGGTGCACGTGCTGCAGGGCGAGCGCGAACAGGCCCGCTTCAACAAGTCGCTGGCCAAGTTCGACCTGTCCGGCATCGAGCCGGCGCCGCGCGGCATGCCGCAGGTGGAAGTGTCGTTCGACATCGACGCCAACGGCATCCTGCACGTGTCGGCCAAGGACAAGAAGACCAACAAGGAACAGAAGGTCGAGATCAAGGCCGGTTCGGGCCTGTCCGAGGACGAGATCGCGCGCATGGTGGCCGACGCCGAGGCGCATCGCGAAGAGGACAAGAAGTTCCAGGAACTGGTGCAGGCGCGCAATCAGGCCGATGGCTTGCTGCACGCCACCCGCAGTGCCATCACCGAGCACGGCAGCAAGGTGCCGAGTGATGTGATCGGACGGGTCGAATCCGCCATCGCCGAGCTGGAGACGGCGATGAAGGGCGACGAGAAGGCGCAGATCGAAGCCAAGTCGAAGGCGCTCGAAGAGGCGGCCCAGTCGCTGTACGCGGCCRCGGCGTCGACCGAGCAGCCCGGTGGCGGCGCCGGTCCTGCCGGCGGTGCATCGGCAGGCGCGGACGACGTGGTCGACGCCGAGTTCACCGAAGTGAAGGACGACAAGAAGTAATCCCGGCCCACGGGATGCGGCGGACGGGAGACGTGGCCTGCCACGGCCTCCCGTTTTGCCATCCGGCGAACCTGCGAGACCAGCCTGACGACACATGAGCAAGCGCGATTACTACGAAGTCCTGGGCGTGGCCAGGGACGCCAGCGATGAGGACCTGAAGAAGGCCTATCGTCGCTGTGCGATGAAGCACCACCCCGACCGCAACCCCGGCGATGCCGCGGCCGAAGCGGCGTTCAAGGAGTGCAAGGAGGCGTACGAGGTGCTGTCCGACGGCGCCAAGCGACGCACCTACGACGCGCACGGACATGCGGCATTCGAGCATGGCATGGGCGGTGGCGGTCCCGGCGGTCCGGACATGGGCGACATCTTCGGGGACATCTTCGGCAACATCTTCGGCGGAGGTGGCGCGCGTGCCGCCCGACGGGGCGCCGACGTGGGCTACGTCATGGAGCTCGACCTGGAGGAAGCGGTCGCGGGCATCGAGAAGCGCATCGAGATTCCGTCGCTGGTCGCATGCGAGCCCTGCAAGGGCTCGGGCTCGGCGGACGGGAAGGTCGAGACCTGTGGCACCTGCGGCGGTCGCGGCAACGTTCGCATGCAGCGCGGCATCTTCGCCATGCAGCAGGCC
>NZ_JBGFFG010000469.1:0-2417 GCF_056175765.1 Pseudoxanthomonas sp. LjRoot204_2
TTCCAGGACCACGCCTCGCTCGCGGCCGCCTTGCGCGCCGATCTGCGGACGGGCGTGCGCTGCCTGGTGAAAGGGTCGCGCGGCAGCGCGATGGACCGGATCGTCGCCGCCTTGCTGTCCACCGGGGAGGACACACCGCATGCTGCTTGAACTGGCTCGCTGGCTGCAGAGCCTGGAAAACTTTTTCGGCCTGTTCGGCTACCTGACGTTCCGCGGCATCCTGGCCGCACTGACGTCGTTGGCGCTGTCACTGTGGCTGGGCCCGGCGGTGATCCGCAAGCTCGGCCAGCTGAAGGGCGGCCAGCCGATCCGCACGGACGGTCCGCAGTCGCACTTCTCCAAGGCCGGCACGCCGACGATGGGCGGTGCGCTGATCCTGATGACCGTGCTGCTGTCGGTGCTGCTGTGGGGCGACCTGCGCAACAAGTACGTGTGGGTGGTGCTGCTGGTGATGCTGACCTTCGGCGCCATCGGCTGGTATGACGACTGGATCAAGATCGTCAAGCGCGACCCCAACGGCCTGAAGTCGCGCTGGAAGTACCTGCTCCAGTCGATCTTCGGCCTGGCCGCGGGCCTGTACCTGTACCTGTACGCCGACGTGCCGGCGGCGACGACCTTCTACGTGCCGTTCTTCAAGTCGATCGCGCTGCCGCTGGCGGGCATCGGCTTCGTGGCCATCGCCTATTTCTGGATCGTCGGTTTCTCCAATGCGGTCAACCTGACCGACGGCCTCGATGGCCTGGCGATCATGCCGACGGTGCTGGTGGCGTGCGCGCTGGGCGTGTTCGCCTATGCGTCCGGCAATGCGGTCTTCTCCAGCTACCTGCAGATCCCGC
This sequence comes from Pseudoxanthomonas sp. LjRoot204_2, assembly GCF_056175765.1. Lineage (NCBI taxonomy): Bacteria > Pseudomonadati > Pseudomonadota > Gammaproteobacteria > Lysobacterales > Lysobacteraceae > Pseudoxanthomonas > Pseudoxanthomonas sp. LjRoot204_2. The sequence continues at coordinate 837 of NZ_JBGFFG010000469.1, forward strand.
CGGTGCCGGGGGCGGGCGAGCTGACCATCATCTGCGCGGCCATTGCCGGGGCCGGGCTCGGCTTCCTGTGGTTCAACACCTATCCCGCCATGGTCTTCATGGGCGACATCGGCGCGCTGGCGCTGGGGGCCGTGCTGGGCACCATCGCGGTGATCGTCCGCCAGGAACTGGTGCTGGTGATCATGGGCGGCATCTTCGTCATCGAGACGCTGTCGGTGATGATCCAGGTGGCGTCGTTCAAGCTGACCGGCAAGCGCGTGTTCCGCATGGCGCCGATCCACCACCACTTCGAACTGAAGGGCTGGCCCGAGCCGCGCGTGATCGTGCGCTTCTGGATCATTTCGGTCGTGCTGGTCCTCGTCGGCCTGGCCACGCTGAAGGTGCGCTGATGAACGACGCGCCACGCCAGGCCACGCGACTGGACGCCATCGGGGGCCGTTTCGATCCCTGGTTGCTCGGCGCCATGCTGGCGCTCGCCTCGCTCGGCGTGGTGATGGTCGCGTCCGCGTCGATCTACCAGCACGGCAATCCGTTCTACTACCTGATCCGCCACGGCATGTTCCTGGTGGCGGGCGCGGGCCTGGCATGGTGGGTGACGCGTACCGAACTGAAAAGCATCGAGGCGCGCAACCAGGTGCTGCTGCTTGGCTGCGTGGTGCTGTTGCTGCTGGTATTCGTGCCGGGCCTGGGCGTGAGCGTGAAGGGCGCGCACCGCTGGATCAACCTGGGGGTGTCAAACTTCCAGGTGGTCGAGGTGGTGAAGGTGTTCTTCATCGTCTGGCTGGCCAGCTACCTCGTACGTTTCCGCGACGACGTCAGCGCGACCTGGAAAGCCATGCTCAAGCCGTTCGGCGTGGCGCTGACCCTGGTCGCCCTGTTGCTGCTGCAGCCCGACTTCGGCTCATCCACGCTGCTGCTGGCGATCACCGCCGGCATGCTGGTGCTCGGCGGCGTGAACATCCTGCGCATCGTGCTGCCCGGCATCGGCCTGGTCATGATGCTGGCGATGCTGGCGGTGGCGGCGCCGTACCGCCTGCGCCGCATCACCTCGTTCACCAATCCCTGGGACGATCCGTTCGGCAGCGGGTACCAGCTGACCAATGCCCTGATGGCGATCGGGCGCGGCGAATGGAGCGGCATCGGCCTGGGCGGTTCGGTGCTGAAGCTCAACTACCTGCCGGAAGTGCATACCGACTTCATCTTCTCGGTGATCGGCGAGGAGCTCGGTTTCGTCGGCGTGTGCCTGGTGATCGCGCTCTATGCGCTGCTGGTCGGCCGCGCCTTCGTGATCGGCCTGCGCTGCGTCGAAATGCGTCGCCACTTCGCCGGGTACGTCGCCTTCGGCGTGGCGCTGTGGATCGGCATGCAGAGCTTCGTCTCGATGGGCGTGAACCTGGGCCTGTTGCCGACCAAGGGCCTGACCCTGCCGCTGATCTCGTCGGGCGGGTCCAGCATCCTGATGACCTGCGTGGCGATGGGCCTGCTGCTGCGCGTGTCGTACGAACTGGAACGCACGCAGCGCCAGGTCGCCTTGCGTGGCGAAGCCGCGCAGGGCGCCGGCGAGGCGCCGCGGGCGCCGGC
>NZ_JBGFFG010000470.1:0-2414 GCF_056175765.1 Pseudoxanthomonas sp. LjRoot204_2
GTCCACGCCTTCCACCACGTCGCTGAGGCTGCTGACCGGGAACCCCCAGCCGCGCAGTTGCTTCAGCGTGGCCGAATGCGAATCCGGCAGGTCGCCGCCCTCGACCAGGCCGGTGCCGTAGGCGAAGAACGCCAGCGGCCGTTGCGCGGTGATGCGCGGGTCGAGCTGGCGCAGCGAACCGGCCGCGCCGTTGCGCGGGTTGGCCAGCACCTTGCCGCCGTGCTTGCGCGCGTGTTCGTTGTATTTCTCGAAGTCGGCGCGCGGCATGTACACCTCGCCGCGCACCTCCAGCACGGCGGGCCAGCCGGTGCCGCGCAGGGTCAAAGGAATCGCTTTGATGGTCCGCAGGTTGAGGGTGACGTCCTCGCCGGTGGCGCCGTCGCCACGCGTCGCGCCCTGCACGAACGCGCCGTTCTCGTAGCGCAGGCTGATGGCCAGGCCGTCGAGCTTGGGTTCGGCCGAGAAACGCAACGCCGGGCGCTTGAGCTTGTCGGCGATGCGGCGGACGAAGTCCTGCACTTCCTCGTCGCTGAAGGCGTTGCCCAGCGACAGCATCGGGATGGCGTGGCGCACCTCGGCGAACTTGCCGGCCGGCGCATTGCCCACGCGCTGAGTGGGCGAATCGGCGGTGACCAGCTCGGGGTGCGCGGCCTCCAGTTCGTCCAGCGCGCGCAGCAGGCGGTCGTACTCGGCGTCCGGGATGCTGGGCTCGTCCAGCACGTGATAGCGGTAGTTGGCGTCCTCCAGCTGGCGGCGGAGGTCGGCGATGCGGGCAGCGGGTTCCATGGTGCGATTCTACCGGCCGCGGCGCGAAGCGAGCGTCACTCGAGGATTGCGCGCACCGCGTCCAATGCCTCCTGCACCAGCCCATCCGGCGCCTTCTCGATCCGCTTGAAGGTACGCGCACGTGCGTCCACGGTTCGCGTCTGGTCGCACAGCACGATCCCCTGCGTACGCAGCCCCGTGCCCATCAGCGTCACGCTGAATCCGTTCGCACGTGCCGCCTGACCGCCTTGCGTAATCGGAGCGACCAGAAGCAGGCCGGAGGCCTGATTGAAGGCGCTGGCAGACAACACCAGCACCGGACGGGCGCCGCGGATCTCACGACCCTGTGTCGGGTCCAGGCTAAGTTCCAGGATGTCGCCGCGCTGTGGGATTCCCTTGCCCATGATGTCCGCTCCTCCTAGAGCAGTTCGCGTCCCGCCGGCTCATCCTCGAGCCACACTTCGTCCCTGGTCCACGCCGCAGGCGTAGCAGGGCTGCCGGCCAGGCGATCCGCCAGCGAACGACGCGCCGGCGACACCGTCAGGGTGCGACCTTCCACCGTCAATTCCACGACCGAGCCTGCCTCGACGGCCAGCGTGCTGGCAATGGCCTTCGGAATTGACAGGATGACCGAACCGCCGGACTGGCGGAGGATGGCGGTGCACGACATGGTATCGCCCCGTAAGTTTTACTCTAGTAAAACTTACTCTGCCCTTTTGCCGATTGCAAGCGGCGATATAAGGGGTCACGGGGACTCGGCTATAGCAAGGGATTTACGTGTGGTGCGATCCCGTCACGGCATGCCCGCGCCCACCGTCATCCTTACCGGGATGCCGGCCGGATCGAATCCATCCAGGCAATAGACGTTGATGCCGTAGTAGTCCGGGGTGACGCGCTTGCGGTGGAACGGATAGATGCCGCAGATCGTGCAGAAATGGTGGTGCGCGGTGTGCGTGTGGAACTGGTAGTCGGCGAGCACGTCGGCGCCCGCCAGCAGGCGGAACGCGCTTTCGTGCACCTTCACCATCAGCGCGTTCTTTTTGCGGCAGATCGAGCAGTCGCACTGCGTCAGCTCGGGAAAGTCGGTGTCGATCTCGAAGCGGACGGCGCCGCAGTGGCAGCTGCCGGTCCAGGTCTGCAGGGGGCGACTCATGCGAGCCCCGCGCCGGCAGGCAGGAACCGAACGACCTTCTGTTTCAGCAATCGGATGAGCACGGGGTCCATGTACGCGTAATCGTCCGGGATATCCAGGCAGATCACCCGCTTGCCGTTGAGGTGGCGCTTGAACTCCGCGGACAGGCGGCTGCGATGCGCTGGCTCCATCACGAAGATAAGGTCCGCCCACGCCAGCAGCTCGGGCGACACGGGGACTTCGGCGTCGTTGCCCAATCCTGCGGACGCCGTCTCCACGGCCGGCCAATCAGCGAACACCTGCTCGGTCGTCGGACTGCGCAGGCGGTTCTGGGTGCAGATGAAGAGGATGTTGCGGGGCATGGAAGGAGTGTGGGCGAAGGCATGACGGCGAGCCAAGGCTGCACGACGGCCGTAGGCTGGGTTGGAGCGCAGCGTAAACCCAGCAGAGCCGTCATCGCGCCTGATGCTGGGTTTCCGCTGCGCTCCAACCCAGCCTACGGTGCATTCCTCTATGT
>NZ_JBGFFG010000471.1:0-2414 GCF_056175765.1 Pseudoxanthomonas sp. LjRoot204_2
AACTGGTGCAGCGGGCGGCACAGCTGGTGTCTTCGTGCGATTGCAAGGCGGGGTGTCCCGCCTGCGTCGGGCCCGTGCTGGCCAACGATGAGGACGCGGACACCACGCCGCGCGCACTGGCTGCGCGGGTGCTGCAGCTGTTGGACGCGGCGTGAGCGTCAGCCTGGAGAAGCTGCAGCGCCTGCGTCGCCAGGCGGGGCAGGGCGGTGGTACGTCGCCATCGGTTCCTTTGCCGCCGGCGCACGATCCATTGCCGGCACTGCGGCGCATGCTCGGGATCCGCGAGCGGGCGCGTCCGGCCGTCCCCCGGCGCGCATGCGATCGTGCGCTGCCGGGCGACGAGATCGCGCCGGGGCTGCTGCAGATCGAACAGGTGTTGCCGTTCGATGCCGTGCCGCCCCACGTGGACGGCACGTTCGCACGGACCGGCGCACTGCCGACGCCTGGCATGCTGTTCTTCGACACAGAGACCACCGGCCTGTCCGGCGGCACGGGCACGCGCGCCTTCATGGTGGGTGCGTCGGATTTCGTTGCGGCCGGGCTGCGCGTGCGCCAGTTGCTGATCACCCACCTGTCGGCGGAGCCGGCGATGCTGCGCGTTTTCGCCGGCTGGTTGTCGGAAGACACACGATTGGTCAGCTACAACGGTCGCTGCTACGACGCGCCGTTGCTGGCCACGCGCTACCGGCTGGCGCGGCAGGGCACGCCGTTGGCCGGCATCGAACATCTCGACCTGCTGTTCCCCTCGCGGCGGCGGTATCGGGGGGTGTGGGAAAACTGTCGCCTGGGCACCATCGAGCGCAATGCGCTGGGCATCGTCCGCGAAGACGACCTGCCGGGCTCCGAAGCACCGGGCGCCTGGCTGCATTACCTGCGCGGCGGCGACGCCGGCCTGCTGCGGCGCGTGCTGCATCACAACTTCCAGGACGTGGTGACGCTCGCCCACCTGTTGCTGCACCTGTCGGCGCCACCCGAAGCCTGAGGAACGGCGTGCTTGACCGTGCAGGAGGGCGCGTCGGATGCTGATCATGTCGGGGCACCGACGAGGATGCGATTCCCTCCGCTCCAGGAGCGTTGCATGAAGACCGCTGTCGTCCTGCTGGCCATTGCGTTGTCCGCGCCGGTGGCGGCGCAGGACCGGCTTCCGCCCATCGACAGGTTCGACTTGGGTGTGGGCCTCTACGCGGCCGACCACGATCTCGACACGCGCTGGGATGCCAGCGATGGATCGAGGGGCGCGCGCGTCGACTTCCAGCGCGACCTGGGATTCGCCGATCGGCAGGATGCGCTGGCCTGGCGCATCGGTGGCAGTCTGGGCACGGCGCGGCGGCACACGTTCGACGCCTTCGGCTACGACTACGACGACACCAGCATGCGGGTGCTCGACCGCATGCTGGAGATCGGCGACAACGTGTATCCGGTCGATGCGTCCTTCGAAGGCCGTCTGGATCTCGACATCACCGGCGTGGCGTATACGTGGATGTTCCTGCATGACGGACGCCAGGCCGCGGGCATCGGCCTGGGTGCGATGCGTTACGACATCCGCGCCGACCTGGATGCCAGCGCGACCCTCGCCGGGACGCCGGCCGCGTATGCGAACGACCTCTCCGAAGACGCATGGGCCCCCATGCTGCGTGCCGAATACGTGCGATCGCTGTCCATGCGCTGGCGCTGGGGCGCGGCACTGGCGTACACGCGCAAGAACGGCGGTGCGGTCAGCGGTGATGCGTTCGATGCGCAGGTCGCCCTGGACTACCTGCCTTGGCGGCACCTCGGGTTTTCCCTGCGCTACAACTACAACAACGTGGACCTGGACCTGCGGCGCACGCGGTTCGATGGCAACATCCACCTGAACAACTGCGGGCCGCAACTGCTCACGCTGTTCCGGTTCTGAACCGCCTGTCGGGGAACCACCGACAGCGGAGTGTGAAGCGTTGCGCATTCCCTGCATCGCGGCTCAAGAATGCGCCGCCATGGCCGACACCCTTGCTAGATTCCACATGAGCCGTGCCTTCCCACGTGGAAGGCATGCATCGAACTTGCAAGAAAAGAAGGGGACGTGCCTTGCGCATTCTGTACGTTGGCGACACCGCCTGCCTGCCTGACGATCTGGCCGACTACATCGGCGACATGGGCGACGAGTGGACGGTCGAGACGGTAGCCGACGGGAAGTCGGCGATGTTTGCGGTCGCCAATGGTCCGGTCGACGTGGTGATGGTGGGACCGGCGCTGCCCGACCTGCCGCCGGCCACCTTGCTGGGCCAGATCCGCACGCTGCGCTCGGAGACGATCCGCATCGCCCTGCTGGAAGGCAATGCAGACAGCCTGTCCGCCCCCATCAAGCTGATCGGCGTGGCGCACCGCTTCCTGCCGCTGCCGTTGTCGTCGGAAACGGTGCTGGAAGCGATCCACAG
>NZ_JBGFFG010000472.1:0-2390 GCF_056175765.1 Pseudoxanthomonas sp. LjRoot204_2
GACTACGCCGGCCCGCTGGACATCGAGCAGGCTTCGTGGCGCAACGCCAACCTGAAGCCGGTCGTGGCGGCCACCAAGCCGGTGAAGGCGCCGAAGACCAAGTGAGCGGCCTGCACAAATCGCTGACGCTGTGCATCAAGGCGGCCGGTGATCCGACCGCCGACCAGCTGGCCGCCATTCGCCCGTACATGCTGGCGGACCTGCCGCCGGAACAGCTGTACGTGCGTACGTTCGCCCTGGCGCACAACGCCATCGACCGCGACGACGAGGCGTTCGACGACTCGCTGCTGGCCGACTTCGCCCGCACGTTGCCGGGCAAGGGGCTTTTCATCAAGCACCCGTCTGGCTGGGATGGTGATTCCGGTCCGGGCGAAGGCCGTTTTTTCCACGCCGAACTGCAGACCATGAGTCACGCGGAGGCGCGCACGCTGCTGCGCCAGCCCGACCTGACCTGGCCGCCCGGCGTCACCACCGCCACCATCCTGATGGCCAGCGCGTACATGGTGCGCACCGAAGGCAACAAGGATCTGCTGCTGAAGGCAGACGCCGGCATCGTGTCGGATGTGTCCATCGGCTTCACCGCCAAGCGTGGCGACTACTTCCGCGACGAAGCGGGCCGCGAAATGCAGGCCCGCCGTCTGACTTCCCCCGGCGAAGCGCTGGAAGGCTCGCTGGTCTGGCTGGGTGCGCAACCCGGCGCCCGCGCCATCAAGGGCGCATCCCGTACCGAGGAACCCACCGTGGACCTGCAGAAACTGTTCGACGATGCCAAGGCCGCCAACACGGACTTGCAGAAGAAGCTGGACGCCGCGTCGCCGTCGCACGACATCGTCGTCAAGGCGCGCGAAGCGCTGGGTGACAACGCCCACCTGATCGAAAAGCCGGCCGACCTGGCAGCGCTGGTCGATGCGGGCAAGGCGCACCGCGACAGCCTGATCGACACCATCGTGCAGGGCGAGCGCACCGCCGGCCTGTGCGGCGACGACGAAGAGTCCGTCGCCGCGGCCAAGGCCATCTACGCCGGCCAGCCGCTGGCGTCGCTGCAGAAGCGCGCCAGCGCCGTGCAGGCGAAGGCGCCGAAGAACGGCAACGTCACCCCCACCACCCCCGCCGCGCCCGAGCGCACCGACGAAGGCACGAAGGGTGCCCCGCCGGTGTTCGCCGCCGCGTTCAACGCCTGACCGGAGAGCACGACCATGGGTCTTCAGCTGCGCAGCCCGTCCAACCAGATCCGTGGCCTGCAGTTCGCTGCCACGGGTGCCACCGTCGCCAAGGTGCCGCATGTGCACAACACTCGCGCGTTCATCCCGATGAACTCCGCGGACGCTGCGGCCAGCAACGAACACATCTACGAATCGGAGGTTTCGGGCGCCCCGAAAACCACCGGCGAGGCGTGGACGGTGGGCCAGGCGATCTACTGGGACAACACCAACAAGCGCTTCACCACCACCGCATCGGGCAACACGGCCTGCGGCTTCGCCCTCGCTCCGGCGTTGGCGGGCGACACCGTCACCCCGCTGTTCCTCTTCAAGAGCTTCTAAGGGCCACGCCGACATGAAACTGAACATCGATTACGCGGCCCTGCAGGCCAAGGGCAACGAAGGCGCGCAGCGCACCGCGCTGTTCAACAGCCTGAAGGCCGCGCTGCTGTATGCGCCCATCATGCTGGCGTGCATGTCGCCGGCCGAAGTGGCCAAGGCGTCGCTGAACCCCATGTCCCGCATCGCGGGCGTGGAAGACGGCAAGGGTCTGGACGATGCCCGCGTCAAGGGGTTCCTGCAGTCGGACCGTGCCGCCCCCGTGGTGGGTGCGAAGTGGGCCACCCCGGGCGACAACCCGGTGCTGCAGCAGGTCACCAGCAGCGTGGTGCAGTTCTTCCAGGACAACGTGCGCGACATGGACCTGGGTTACCAGGTGCTGTTCGACGACGTGCCCGGTCTGCTGGGGTCCAACCAGGACCACTTCGAGCTGATGAACGCCAGCATGGGTTTCACGTGGTCGCAGCAGAAGCCCGGCGGCATCATCAAGCCGCGCCGCGAGATCACCGAAGCCAAGGTGTCGGTGCCTTACCTGAGCTACGTGGAAGGCTTCAGCCTGCTGGATGAGTGGCTGCAGTTCAGCAAGTATTACCACGTGGAAGAGGCGGTCAACGAGTTCGTTTCGACGTACTACGACCAGAAGGCCAGCCGCCACTATGGCCTGATCACCGGCCAGGGCGCCGGCATCAATGTGGCGTTCGCCACCGATGCGGCCACCACCTTCAACAAGGCGGTGGCGGGCATCCTGCGCAAGTGCCAGGCCAAGGGCTACGCCCTGGGCAGCAACCCGCAGGTGGACATCCTGGTCAGCCCGGAAAACGTCGGCTACGTGCTGGCCTTCCTGGACGCGAC
>NZ_JBGFFG010000473.1:0-2386 GCF_056175765.1 Pseudoxanthomonas sp. LjRoot204_2
AGCCAAGGCGCTTGGCTTCCAGCCGCAGGCGCAAACGCTGGAAGTGCATGGGCTGTGCGCGCGGTGCGCCGAGGCTTAGGCCTCAGCTTGCTGTGGGAGCGACGTAAGTCGCGACGAACCCCCTCTGGCATGACGTCGCGACTCACGTCGCTCCCACAAGGCAACGCTCCTACGCCGCTTCCGGCACTGCTTTAGGCGACGTTTCCCGGATCGGCAGGTTCGCTACCGCTGCGATCAGCGCCAACACCATGTCCGCGTACCACATCCAGGTGTAGTCGCCGAAGCGCTCCAGCGCCAAGCCACCCAGCCATGCGCCGAAGAAACCGCCGACCTGGTGCGACAGCAGGGTCAATCCGAACAGCGTGCCCAGGTAGCGCGGGCCGAACAGCTTGCCGACCAGTCCGGCGGTCGGCGGCACCGTGGCCAGCCAAGTGAAGCCGAGCGCGGCGGCGAAGATGTAGAACGTCAGCGAGGTAGGTGGCGATGCCAGATACAACGCGATCATCACCGCGCGGCTGGCGTACATCACCGCGAGGATCCATTTCATCCGCACGCGTTGGCCCAGTGCGCCGGCGATCAGGCTGCCCGCCACGTTGAACAGGCCGATCAGCATCAGCGCCACGGCCGACACGCTGGCGGGCAGGCCGCACAGCGCGACTTCTCCCGGCAGGTGCGTCACCAGGAAGGCGATGTGCACGCCGCAGGTGAAGAAGCCGAGGTGCAGCATCCAGTAACTACGGTCGCGCAGGGCGAGCGCGATCTGCTGCTTCAGGCTGATGTCGCCGATCGCGGTGGCCGTGGTCGCGCCCGTCGTCGCCACGGCTTTCTTGCGCAGCGGGAAGGCCAGCGGGATCGCGAGCAGCGATGCGACCGCGAGCGTGTACATCGCACTGGCCCAGCCGGCGAACGCGATGACGGCCTGCACCAGCGGCGCGAACACGAACTGGCCCAGCGATCCGCCCGCGTTGATGAAGCCGGCGGCGAACGAGCGCTTCTCGGGCGCCAGTTGTTGCGCGGTCGCGCCGATCAGGATCGAGAAGCTGCCTGCGCCGGCGCCGGCCGCTGTCAGTACGCCCAACGTGAACATCAATCCCCACGGCGAGGTCAGGTGGGGCGTGARCGCGAGTCCCAGAGAGAGAAGGACGGCGCCGAGCACCAGCACGCCGGTCGAACCGCGCTTGTCCGCCACCGCGCCGAACACGGGCTGCACCGCGCCCCAGGTGAACTGGCCGATGGCGAGGGCGAAACTGATCGCGGCGATGCCGATGCCCGTTTCCTGGTGGATCGGGGCGACGAACAGTCCGGTCGTCTGCCGCGCTCCCATCGTGATCATCAGAGTGGCGGATGCGGCCAGCAGCAGGCCCCAGTGCATGCGCGGTGCGGGTGTTGCGAGGGTGGCGCTCATGCAGCGTCTCCCAGGTGTTTCCGCAGAAGATCGTCGAGACGGTCGAGGTCGTCGTGCAGGCGTTTGAGGGCAGTGTCGCCCATCAAGCCGTCGATGACCGCTTGCGCGCGCTGCCAACGGGGTTTCGCGCGGGTGAGCCGCGCCCGTCCTTCGGTCGTCAGCGCGACCAGGCGCTGACGTGCATCCTCGCCACGCACGGTTTCCAGCAAACCGGCGTCCACCAGCGGCGAGAGGTTGCGGGTCAGCGTGGTGCGATCCATGCCGAGTTCGTCCGCGAGTCCGCCGAGCGCGCGAGGCTCGCGTTCCGTGCGGCGGAGGATCGAATACTGGTTGAGGCTCAGGCCGACGGCCGCCAGTTCGTGGTCGTACACCTGGGTCACGCGCCGGCTGGCCCGCCTCAACCGGAAGCAAGTGCAGACGCTGGGCGTAGGGGTGGGCATGCACGGACTCGCACGAGAGGAAGCCAATTATGTGTATATGCACATAATCGATGTCAAGAAGGGCGGCTGCCTTGGAGGCCAGCCGCCCGGGGGAGGACCGTCAGGTGTCGATCAGAAGTACGCGCGGATGCCGAACGCCACGCCGCGGCCCGGCAACGGCGCGTAGTCGCGCAGTAGCGAGGTATGCGGGCGGGCTTCTTCGTCGGTCAGGTTGCTGCCGTCCAGGAACACTTCCCAGCTCGATGCCACGCGATCCCACCGGTATGCGATGTGGGCATCGACCAGCGTGTATCCGTCGCTCGGCGCCTCGTTCTGCGCCACATCGTCCTGCTTGCTGTAGCGCACCGCGCCCAGCGAAGCCCGCCAGCCGCCAAGCGACCAGCCCAGGTCGGCGCCGACGCGCATCGGCGAGATGCGCGGCAGATAGCCGCCCTGCGCGATGTCGACTTCGTAGCCGTGCGTGTGGTCGCCGTGCGGGACTTCGAAGGCGACCGTGCGCAGCCCATTGCCGTCCAGCTTCGCGCGCACGTAGTCGCCATAC